>NZ_JACOOP010000037.1:0-38489 GCF_014287725.1 Clostridium sp. NSJ-49
ATCAATTTTATTGTAGGTTTGTTTACCATACAATAAAAAATTCAAACTTATATAATTTTCAAAGAGCGAGCAATTCTATGAAAAATCAAGCTATTTTTTCATATCAACTTAACAGATTCAAATAAATTATACTTTTACACATTTAATTACACAATAAATCTCACATTCTACATATTATATATTATCTTAATTTCCTTATAGAAGTTATTTTACATATGCACAAAAATTATATTATTTATAAAAAAAGAAGAGTAATTTCTTTATGGTTTTTACCATTTAGAAATTACTCTTTACATTTACTCTATACTATTTTGCAGCTTTTGCAGCTTCGATTACAGCAGTAATATATCCTGTTGTATCAGCTAAAGTACATCCACTTACAGCATCAATAACTTCTTCTGCAGTCTTTCCAGTTACTTCTTCTAATTCAGATATTTTCTTTCCTTCAACGAATTCTTGAATAGCATCAAAATTAGCATCTATAGCAACAGTTGAACCTGCTTTTTCTGCCATATTCTTTGAATAGCTTTCTGCATTAGCACGTTTTGAACCTAACACTTTTCCTTCAGCATAGTTTTCAGCTAAATCAGCATCACTGTTTGCTACTCCTGTAGTAGTATCAGCAGCCATATATTGTAACTCATCAATATATGCTAAAACTACTTCATCACCATTAACTAATACAGAAGTTATAGTAAAGCTCTTTGTTCCGTGAGCAGCAGAATAAGTTTGTGCTAAAGTTAAATCTTCAACATTACCATCAAATTCTACTCCTGTAGTTGAATCTGCTTGTTTTGCAGCTTCTAAAACAGCTTGAATATATCCTGTAGTATCAGCTAAAGTTGCACCTGTTACAGCATCTACAACTTCTTCTGCGCTCTTTCCTACTAGCTCTTCTAATTCAGATATTTTCTTACCTTTTACAAAGTCTTGTATAACATCAAAGTTTGTAGCAATTTCTACAGTTGAACCTGCTTTTTCTGCCATATTCTTTGAATATGTTTCATTATTTTCTCTCTTAGAACCTAATACCTTACCTTCAATTACATTATCAGCCATTCCTTCACTATTTGGAACACCTGTTGAAGTATCAGCGCTCATGTATTGGAATTCATCAATATATGCTGAAACTATTTCATCACCACTAACTACAGTAGTTACAACAGCAAAAGCTTTTGTACCATGTGCAACAAAGTTAGCTTGACCAATTTTTAAAGTTACTTTCTCAGCTGGTGTTTCTGCTGGAGTTTCAGTTTGAGTATCATTTCCGCTTTGAGCAGTTTCATCGTTTCCTTTACTTTGACAACCAACCATTCCTATAATTACAGCAGCTGCTAAACATAAGCTTAAAATTTTTTTTGCTTTCATTTTTTCTCCCCCTAAAATATAATACATTTTTGCTTAAATATGGTTGTATTTACTTATATTTCTATTTAATTATATTTGCCATTTACTATTAAGTCAATATTTTTTGTTATATTTTTAACTCTATATTTTTCAGTTATTATTTCAGTAAACTTTTTCTTTTTATATTTATAGTGGTTTATTTTTTTATATAACTATTTTTTTAAATTCTATTTTGACATTTTTTTATCATTTATTTCGATAAAAAAACTCCTCATTTTACAAAAAACACAATTACTTTTAAGTTAAAATGAGGAGCAATAATAAATATTTATTATCTAAAAACTTTAAATATATTAACCGAAGAACAATATAATTATTTACATTTAAGTAAAAACTCATCTTCATTCATAATTATTATATTTTGTCCTTTAGCCCTTAAATCAACTGCTTTTCTAAGCTTGATACTCATTTCTTCTCTCTGCAGACTTTCTATATCTTTAGTATTAGTTATTAATATTGTTGTTTTTTTAGTTACTGAACTACCAATAGAGCCCCCAAGCTTTCTAACTAATCTACTTGCTTCTTCTCTACTCATTGATCCAAGTCCTCCAGTAAACACAATTACTTCATCCTTGAAAGCATCAAAATTGTAGTTATCATTTTTTATTTCTCTAGAAAATATTTTACCTGATGTTCTAAGCACTCTTCCCTTTGTAGATGATGGTGTATATCCATCTTTATTTACTGTACCTAAAGTAACTCCTATGAACTTTGATATTTCCATTATATCTTTTGTCTCTAACTCCTCTGATATATTAAGCAGTATATTACTACAAGCAAGAGCATCAGCTAAAGCATCATGGTGATTAAACTCATATCCTAAAAACTTATTTACTGTATTAAGTTTTGCATTATCTAGTTGTTTATAAAAGTTTCTTGCAAGCTTCATAGTGCATATATAATTAAATTTTGGTGCTTCTATATTATAAAGTTCTAATGTATTTCTTAATACCGACACATCAAAAGATGCATTATGTGCGATTATTAAATTGTCTTCATTAAAATAATGCTTAATTTTATCCCATATCTCATTAAACTCAGGCTCATCTTTTACCATAGCTGGCCTTATCCCATGAATCCCTATATTTATTGGCATAAATCTCATTTCTTTTGGTTTAATAAGATAGTGTATTTTTTCTACTACCTGTCCACCTTTAACAATAACAATCCCTATAGAACAAGGACTATTTCTTTTCTCATTAGCTGTTTCAAAATCTATAGCTACAAAATCCATCTATTTTCTCCTATAATAACTCAATAATTTAACATGTTTATTATACTAGTTTAATCATTATAAAAATATAGTCTTCTAAAAAATAAAAAACTGCCAAGCTGGCAGTTTTTCTTCAAATTCTAATTATTAACTCTTAACTATTTTAAGCTTCCACCGTTAGTTGCAATAACTTCTTTATACCAATCAAAGCTTTTCTTTTTATATCTTTCTAATGTACCAGTTCCATCATCATTTCTATCAACGTATATGAAACCATATCTCTTTCTTAATTCAGCTGTTGATGCAGATACTAAATCAATACATCCCCAAGTAGTATATCCCATAAGTTCAACACCATCTTCAATAGCTTCAGCTACTTGAACTAAGTGATCATTTAAATATTGAATTCTGTAATCATCATTAACTGTCTTATTTCCATTTTCATCAGTGATTAATTCATCCTTAGCTCCAAGCCCATTTTCAACGATGAATAATGGTTTTTGATATCTATCATAGTAGTAGTTTAATATATATCTTAACCCTTGAGGATCAATTTGCCATCCCCAATCTGAAGCTTCTAGGTATGGATTTGGTACACCTGCTATTAAGTTTCCTGCACCCTTTTTGTTTAACTCTGGATCTGCAGTAGCACATGAACTCATGTAGTAGCTGAATGAAATAAAGTCTACTGTATTCTTAAGTATTTCTGCATCTCCTTCTTCAAATTTAATCTCTATATTATTTTCTTTGAAGTATCTATTCATATATCTTGGATATTCTCCTCTAGCATGGATATCTCCAAAGAATAATGTTCCTCTATCTTCTTGCATTGCTTTTATTATATCGCTTGGATTTGGAGTTAATGGATAATTTGGTATTCCAAGAATCATACATCCAATTTTAAATTCTGGATTTATTTCATGACCTATTTTAACAGCTAATGCACTTGCAACAAGTTCATGATGCATTGCTTGGTAAAGGTCTTGCTTACTTAATTCCTCTTTTGGTGTTAAAATACCAGCACTCATAATTGGGAAATGTAATGCTGAGTTAATTTCATTAAACGTTAACCAATATTTTACTTTATCCTTATATCTTGTAAATACTGTTCTTACATATCTTTCAAAGAATCCTATAAGCCTTCTATCTGTCCATCCATTATACTCTCTTGCAAGGTGTAATGGTGTTTCATAGTGAGATAAAGTAACAAGTGGCTCTATTCCGTACTTAGCTAATTCATCAAATACATTGTCATAGAATTCTAATCCTTTTTCATTTGGCTCTAAATCATCACCATTAGGGAATATTCTTGACCACGCTATTGACATTCTAAATGTCTTAAATCCCATTTCAGCAAATAATTTTATATCTTCCTTATATCTATGATAAAAATCTATCCCTATAAGTTTCATATTATCTTCTGTTGGCTCTTCTGTCATTGGTCCTGTTATACCCTTTGGCAGTAAATCCTGGATTGATAATCCTTTACCATCTTCATTATATGCACCTTCAAATTGGTTTGCAGCAGTAGCTCCACCCCATAAAAAACCTTCTGGAAATCTATACATTTTAAAATCCTCCATCTATTACTTTTATATAAAACTATCATTTTTTAAAGGTCTAAGAATTTTTTCTTAGACCTTTAAACTATTATAAATTTACTTTATTTATCCATTAAATCATAACTGTTAATAAGTCTTCTTCTCTATTTATATCTTTCTTATCTGTTCCTATTATGTCTAAGTAATTATCAGAGTTAGAAACTATTACTGGTGTAGTTACATGGTATCCTGCTTCTTTTATTCCCTTTATATCAAACTCTAATAAAACTTGTCCTGCTTTAACTCTTTCTCCTTGTTTTACTTTAGGAGTAAAACATTTTCCTTCTAACTGAACTGTATCCATACCAACATGTATTAAAATTTCTGCTCCCTTATCACTTGTAATACCTAATGCGTGATGTGTTGGGAATAATGTTGTTAATGTACCATCTACTGGAGCAACAACTTTACCTTCTTTTGGTTCTATAGCAACACCTTTTCCTAATAACCCTTGTGAAAATACTTCATCTTTAACTTCGCTTAAAGGTAAAACATCTCCTTTAATCGGACTAACTATAACTTCTTGTTTAACTAATGCATCTTTATTATCCTTATTTTCTACCTTTTCAACTTTACCATCTGTCATATCTTCTGGGCTTAATTTTGTAAAGTACATTAATAGAAATCCTACAATTAAACCTGCTATACTAGCTACAATAATACCTAAGAATGATTTATCTATACCTGATGGTCCTATAAATGTTGGAATTGCAAATATTCCCATTCCACCAACCATGAAAATTTTTGAACCAAATATACCTAATATTCCACCTGTTACCGCACCACCAATACAGCTTAGTATAAATGGTTTCTTTCTTGGTAATGTAATACCGTAAATAGCTGGCTCTGTAACACCAAAGAATCCTGAAATAATT
Source organism: Clostridium sp. NSJ-49 (assembly GCF_014287725.1). Lineage (NCBI taxonomy): Bacteria > Bacillati > Bacillota > Clostridia > Eubacteriales > Clostridiaceae > Clostridium > Clostridium sp. NSJ-49. The sequence goes on from NZ_JACOOP010000037.1 coordinate 5,097, forward strand.
GATGGAATACATAATGATTTTAATTTTTTATTTTTAGTTTTTGCCGCTATTGCCATAACTACACCTGTTTGTGCAAAGCAAACTGCAATTGAAGCCGCTAATATTGGATCGTATCCTAAAACTGCTAAATTGTTCATTGCAAGAGGTACTAATCCCCAATGTAAACCGAACATAACGAATACTTGCCAGAATCCACCAATGAATAAACCTGCTAATATTGGACTAAAATTATAAACTGCTAAAGTTATATCACCTAACCAATTTGAAGCTATTGTAGCTACTGGTCCAATTGCCATAAATGTTACTGGAACTACTAATAATAAAGTAAGGAATGGTACTATAAAAGTTTTAATAACATCTGGAACAATTTTCTTAAATAACTTTTCTACTTTTGATGCAAGGAATATGGCTAATATTATTGGAATAACTGTTGATTGATAGCTACTTGATGGCATTACTACTGGAATTCCAAGGAAGGTTACAGTTGTACCTGCAAGAGCTGTAATTGATGGATAAACCATCGCAGCACCAATTGCCATACCAGTAAATTGATTTAACTTAAACTTCTTAGCTGCTGTAAATCCTAAGAATATTGGGAAAAAGTTAAATAAACAATCACCTATTGAATTTAGTATTATATAAGTAGAATCTGTTTCTGCTAATAATCCTGTTGCAATTAATATGGCATTTAATCCTTTAATCATACCTGTAGCACATAATACCCCAAGTACCGGTTGAAAAACACCTGAAATTATATCTATAAACCTATCGAAAGGCTTCATCTTTTCTTCTGATTCTTCAGAACTTTCTGTTGCAAGTCCTGCTACCTTTACTACATCTGCATAAACGTCTGGTACATGATTACCTATAACCACTTGATATTGTCCACCACTTTTAACTACTGTAACAACACCATCCATAGATTTTAATACATCTGTATTTGCTTTATTTTCATCCTTTAATTTGAATCTTAATCTTGTAACACAATGTGTTAGACTGTTAATGTTACCCTTACCGCCAACATTTTCGATAATATCTTTAGCTAACTTTTCATACTTCATTATTTACATCCCCTTTTCAAAATTATTTTTTTATTTGATTTTCATTAATTTATTTATTTAATTCTCCTAAGTTTAGTAAACGATAACATAATTATTGCTATACTATCTCTTACTTAACTTGATTTTGTATATAAAAAGGCAAGACCAAATAAATAGAATAAATTGATATAAAATCTAACTATTCTACTAAATTTGGTCTCGCCTGCTTTACCAGTAACAATCCGTATTAAATTTTCTTTATTTTATCTTAACTTGTTTTACTTTAGTTAAACTTACATTTAAATATAAAAAACCTCAATTAATCAAAATAGATCAAATATAAATCTATTCTCATTAATTAAGGTCTCGCCTGGTCGAACCAGTAACAATCACATATTTATCTGTAAACATTTAACTTTCCTTTATTTTATATGATTCTGTAAAGCTTGTCAATACTTTTATAAAATATTTTTATTTTACAGTTTATCTTTTATTTAAAACAAACTCCTATGAAACTCTATAAGGAGCTTGTTTTAAACTTTCTTTAGTTACTCTAACTAAAAAACTATTTGCTAGTAATTCTTTGTACATGCAGCGTTAAATATAATTTTTCTTCATCATCTAATTCTACATTCAAGTATTTTTCAATCTTAAGCATACAGTTATATGCATCTTCATATTTCATCTTAACTTGTTTTAATAAAAAATCATCATTTTTAGGTTCAATCTTATCTTTTCGATTTAACCTTTGAAAGAAAAATCTCAAGTGGGTTACAAATCTTTCATAGCTTAATGACTTCTCATCAAGGCTTATATTATACGTATATCTTACTATGTTTAATATATCTTGAACCATCTTAGCCTGTTTTGCAACATCCTGAACCTTGTCACTATTTTTATTAACTTGTGCATTTATTAGATGAAGAGCAATATTCCCTGCTTCATCTTCAGGTAGTTCAACTTCTAGTTCATCTTTTATAAATTCAAGAGCTTTTTGTCCAACAGCATACTCCTTAGGATAAAACTTTTTAATCTCCCATATTATTACGTTAGGTCTATTGAAACCTTCCTTTTGAAGTTTTAAAACATTATATATATGGTCTGTTAATGTAACATATATATAATCATTTAGTGATCCATTTAATATATTTTTAGCATATTCAATAATATCATAGCCAAGTGATACTACATCTGGTTCAACATCCTCTAGTAAAAGCTTAAATCTTTCAGATGCTTCCTTTTCTTTTAATATAAATGTCTTTTCTACTTTAGATTGGTCTAAAATCTCACCAACACTCATTTTAAATGCAATTCCACATCCCATAGCAACAACTTCGCGATTAGCCGAATCCTTAGCTACTACAGCGTTGTTATTAAATATTTTCTTTATTATCATGCTAATCCTCTCCATCTTACTTGCCGAATTTAAATTACCATTAACTTACTCTTCTGTTATATATAATATTATCATGTTTTAAGCTTATATTTCAATCCAACTTCCATTAAATAACATATATATTATTGTAAAATTAAAAAAAGACCTCAACTAATCAATAGAGAAAGACTAATTCTCTACTCATTAACTAAGGTCTCGCCTGGTCGAACCAGTAACAATCACATATTGACTTATAAACTTTTAATTCGTTTACATTGTAATATTTTTTCTTACAGCTTGTCAATACTTTTTTAACTAGTTTTAGTTATATTTTAACCAAAATATTTCCTTTAAAAATTTATATAATATACGGTATTTACTAAGGTACATTATATATAGAATCTATTATTTCTAATAAACCTGTACCTATGTAAATACCTCTTAAAAGAATATTATTCTAAATCATCTCCATTAGAAGCTATAACCTTTTTAAACCAATCAAACGAGTCCTTTTTACTTCTTTCTAAAGTCCCTTTGCCTTCATTATCTCTATCTACGTATATAAATCCGTAACGTTTCTTCATTTCTCCTGTAGTAAATGATACACAGTCAATACATCCCCATGGAGTATATCCCATTAAATCTACACCATCTTCTTCTACTGCAATTTTCATTTGCTCAATATGAGCTTTTAAATAATCTATTCTATATTGATCATGACATGAACCATCCTCTTCCTTCACATCAATAGCTCCAAATCCATTTTCAACTATAAATAATGGTAACTCATATCTTTCATAGAACATATTTAAAGCATAACGTAATCCTTCTGGATCAATTGCCCATCCCCAATCAGATACTTTTATAAATGGATTATCTACAGAGTGCTCTCTTGAACCATCTGTAATAGTAGAAGTATCTCTATGAGCAGTTGAATCAACAGTATTACTCATATAATAACTAAAACCAATATAATCAACAGTTCCTTCTCTTAATGCCTTCTTATCATCTTCAGTTATCTCTACATTGAATCCTTTTCTTTCAAACATCTTTAATGCATAAGCTGGATAATGTCCTCTTACTTGTACATCACAGAAGAAAAATCTATCATGCATAGCTTGCTGAGCTAAAACCATATCAGCTGGTCTGCAGCTAAATGGATATATTGGAACCATAGCTATCATATTTCCTATTTTAAATTCAGGGTTAATTTCATGTCCAACTTTTACAGCTAAGGCACTTGCTACTAATGTATGATGTCCACATATATACATTGCTTCTTCTGGGTTTTCATAATTTCCAAAATGTGCTCCTGAGTTAGTCCATCCAAATATATCATTTTTATAGTTCATTTGGTTATTTATCTCATTAAAAGTCATCCAATACTTAACTTTATCTTTATATCTTTCAAAACAAACCTTTGCAAATTTAACAAATAAGTCAATTGTTTCACGACTCATAAATCCGCCATATTCCTTAGCAATATGATATGGCATTTCAAAATGACTTAATGTAATAACTGGTTCTATACCGTACTTTAATAATTCATCGAAAACATTATCATAGAACTTTAATCCTTCTTCATTTGGCTCATTTTCAATCCCTAATGGAAATATACGAGTCCAAGCTATAGAAGTTCTAAAACATTTAAATCCAAGCTCTGCAAATAATGCTATATCCTCTTTATATCTTCCATAAAAATCTATTCCAACATGATTAGGATAGTAATTTCCTTCAACTACACCATCAGTAATTACTCTTGGTACTCCATGAGCTCCTGCTGTCATAACATCAGCTACTGATAAACCTTTAGATGTATTTAATACTCCACCTTCAAATTGATGTGCAGCTAAAGCTCCACCCCATAAAAAATCTTTACCTAATGACATATACTCTCCTCCAAATCTATAAAAACATCTCTAAACAAAACCTTAGAAATATTTTATCGCCTCTTGTAGTTTCATTATATAAAATATCTACATACTATCAATAATTCTGATTATTATTGAAATATCGTTCGAAATTTTTTCAATAAATCCTTAAAAATCTTCAAACATGATTTTTAAATTTATCTAATACTAATTATTTATTTACATATTTCCAATAATATTCAAGCACTAAATATCTTTTCATAATACTAAATATCGTGAATTAGGGTATAGTATCATATTATAAAATATGTTACTTATATCTTTTATTTTATTAGTTTATATATTAGACTTAATTAATACACGGGATTAAAATATCTAATTTTATAAGGAGCATAATTATGTTAATTATCGAAAGACTTGAACAATGTGATTTTTCAGCTTCTGAAAAAACATTAATAGATTATATACTTAAAGCTAAGGAGTCTATTAAAGATAAAACCACTAAAGAAATAGCAAAAGAAACCTTTACTTCTGCTTCTACTCTAGTAGGAATAGCTCAAAAACTTGGTTTTTCTGGTTGGAATGAACTTAAAGAAAGTTATTTAAAAGAATTAGAATATTTAAATAGCCACTTTGATTCTATAGATGCCAATATTCCTTTTAATAAAAAATGATAGTATTCTTTCGATTGCAAATAAAATAGCAAATTTACAAAAGGAAGCTATACAGGATACACTTTCCTTAATCACCTATAAAGATTTAGAAAAAGCTATTAAAATAATAACAAATTCAAGCTATATAAACTTATTTGCTGTTAGTAATAATGCATTGATAAGCCAAGAATTTAAGCATAATATGTCTAGAATAGGTAAAAGAGTAGAAATGTGTACATTACAAGGAGAACAGACCTTTGCTGCTTATCTTGCAGAAAAATCCTCCTGTGCCATGATTATTTCTTATTCTGGTGAAACACCTTCTTTAAAAAATGTTGTCAGTGCCCTAAAGCATAAAAATATACCTATTATAGCTATTACAAGTATAGGTGGTAATTCATTATCTGAAGATGCTGACTGCGTTCTTAGAATATGTACTCGAGAAAAACTATACTCAAAAATAGCTACATTTACTACAAGTACTTCTATTGAGTATGTTTTAAATGTAATATATTCCTGTATTTTTTCTTTAAATTATGACCAAAACTTAAATTCACGTATTAAAGCTTCTCATTATATAGAATCAGGTAGATATTCTACAGTTGATATAATAAAAAGAAGATTTTAAGGATAAATAGCCTTAAAATCTTCTTTTTATAGATTAGAAATGCAATAAGTATTTTTAATTAATCAAAATACACTTACATCATAATACTATTACTTTATAAAATAAATGCTTTAATTTATTATAATTTATATTTTATCTATTTCTATTAACTAAACAAGTTCCACAACTTTGTTTTCTCTTTCCATTATTTCCATAACAATAGGGTCATTGCTTCTAATACCTTGTTCTTTTAACTCAGCAATCTTTTCTGCAAATTGTGGCAAGTATTTAGCATGAGCTACTAGCATTTCATCTAGAACTGTTTTAGCAATTGCTCCACCTTTAACTTGTGGATTTAATAAGAATGCTTGTAAAGCTAGTCCGTAATCACCGTTTATAGCAGCTTCTATAACACATTCTTCCATAGCCTTCATAACTTGAATCCATCCTTTTTCAGCTGAATTTAATTTACCCCAAGCAACTGGCATAGCTCCTGCAGCAGTAATATATGAAGTAACTTCAACTATGCTGTCTGGTGCTAAATCAGGAATTGCACCATTATTTTGTGTACTTACTACCATAGGTATTTTCTTATCATTATAAATAGCATTTATACATTCACAAGCTGCATCACTATAGTGTGTTCCACCTCTCTTTGTTAATTGCTCTGGCTTATAGTTAAGGTTTGGATCTTTATATAGTTCAAATAATTCAGCTTCAGTTTTCTTAACTTGTTCTCCTCTTGTACCTTCTCCATTAAACTCTTCAAGTCCATGTTGTAACATCTCATCTTGTAAGTAGTAGTATCTATGATATCCACAAGGTATAATATTCATTTGTTCTAATTGTTCTCTTAAGAATTTAATATTATGAATATTAGCAGGAGTTCCATCATCCTCTTTTCTATCATACATATTCTTAATTATTTCAGCAGTTACATCATTTCCTTGTTTATCAGACACTTTATGCCAATGGAAGTGATTTAATCCAGCAAATTGGAATATTAACTCATCTTCTTTTTTATCTATTAACTTAGGTTCTCCCATCATTGCACCTACTGGTACATTACAAAGACCTATACATTTCTTCCATCCTCCATGCTTAATAACAGCTTCAGTAACCATTCCTGATGGGTTAGTAAAGTTTATTAACCATGCGTTTGGACATAATTCTTTCATGTCTTCCACTATATCTAATATCACTGGAATAGTTCTAAAAGCTTTAAACATTCCTCCAGCACCATTTGTTTCTTGTCCTAACATACCATGACTAAATGGAATTCTTTCATCCTTTATTCTTGCATCTAAAAGACCAACTCTAAATTGAGTAGTAACAAAATCGGCATCCTTTAAAGCTTCTCTTCTATCTAATGTCAAATGTACTTTTACATCATGTCCTGAAGCATCCCACATACGTTGAGCCATCGCTCCAACTATTTCTAACTTTTCTCTTCCTGCTTCAACGTCTACTAACCAAAATTCTCTGATTGGTAGTTCGTGATATCTATTTATAAATCCTTCCATTAATTCTGGAGTGTAACTACTTCCTCCACCTATTGTAACTATCTTTATTGGTCTTTTTTCCATAATTAATTTTCCTCCCATTCCCTTTTTAAAAAATATTTTTAACTTGTCGTTAAAACCTTTTCTTTACACTTATTATAGAATTAATTATCCAGTAACTATTTTCATTTTTTGAAATTATTGTTTCATTATATACATTTTCATTTTTTGAAAATAATACCTTTCTGTAGTAATCATATATAAAAATTCAACTATTAAACTAAATCTAACTATGTATCTCCATAAATCACTACCTTTAATCCAACCCTCTTACTTTTTAATCTCTTAGTTCTTAATTTGCATTATCCACTATTAACTCACCATATGCTTTATCATTACTTTTGCTTGAAGTAGGCAGTTTTACTTTAATAAACCTTCTAAAATACATCCCATTAGTTACTGTTGTTAATAAATCTGAAATTGGCTCTGCAAGTACAACTGCCATAAGCTTATTTGGTAACAACATAGGTAAAACATAAATTAAAGGTATTAATAATATTATTTTTCTATAAAATGCAAAGAAAAATGATCTCTTGCCTTCACCTAGCGAATTATACGTTTGCTGGAATGTTGAGTTTACACCCATTATCATACAACCAAAAATATATATTCTAAGCATACTCGCAGCTTGATTTAGCAATATCTCATCATTAGTAAATATTGATATAAACATCTTTGGAAATAATTCCATTAACACCGTTCCTAAGAACGAATATATTAAACATACTACAATAGCTAATTTTATTGTTTTTCTAACCCTATCATAATTCTTAGCTCCATAGTTAAAGCTTATAATCGGCTGAGAACCTTGCGCTATACCTTCTATAGGTAATAATATAAATTGGAACATAGATATCATTATTGTCATTGAACTAACTGCTATATCTCCTCCATATTTTAATAACTGACTATTAAAACATATTATTAAAAGCCCTTCTGTTGAGCTCATAAAAAATGGAGCTGAACCTAAAGTAACTATTTGCTTCATTATATTTCTGTTAAACATTAAGTATTTTCTACGTATTCTAAGTAATGTTCTCTTACCAAACAAAAAGCTTAATACCCATAAAAATGATACAAATTGAGATAGTACTGTAGCTAATGCTGCTCCTTTAGTTCCCATATTGAATCCAAATATGAAAATTGGGTCTAATATTATATTTAATATTCCACCAATTATTATTTTCATCATTCCAAACTTAGCAAATCCCTGAGTATTTATATAAAAGTTCATACCAACTGTTAATTGAACAAAAGCTGTTCCTAAAGCATATATTTCCATATACTCTAAGGCATAAGGTAAACTATTTTGACTAGCTCCAAAAAGTATTAATATTTCTTTGTTAAATAATAAAATTAATATTGTTATTATTACTGATGAAATAATTAATGCCATAAAACTATTAGATATTATATTATCTGCCTCATCTGTATTATTTTCTCCCATCTTTATAGCTGCTAATGGTGCTCCCCCTCTCCCAAATAACCCTGTAAATGCAGTAATTATAGATATAATTGGTACACATACACCTATTCCAGCCATAGCCATTATTCCATTATCCATTCTTCCTATATACATTCTATCTATCATGTTATAAAGTAAAGTTACCACTTGTGCGCAAATAGCTGGTATTGCTAAAGATGTTAAAAGTTTTGGTATTTTTTCATGTTCTAATTTATTCCCCATATATACTCACTTCCTAAAACGTATTTTAAAATCTAAATATATGGTATTATAATGTCTTCATAAAATAAACGTATTACACCAATCTTTGAACGACATTTTAAAATTTTGCTAATTTTTATTTACTAATTCTAAACGCCATTTTAATAAAACAAAAAAACTTTAAGCCAAAATATCAGCTTAAAGTTTTTTTAAATATAATATTTAATTTATTAATTTTAGTGGAATAGATTTTTTATTCTTGAAATTATTCCATCTTTTTTAGTTTCATTTTCTGTTGTTTCAGTAGTTTTATCATTATTTTTTTCGTCAGTTACTTCCTTATCATTACATTTTACCGAATTACTTCTCATAATGAATTTAACTGACCCATCCATATGCTCAGATAAACCTGAGTATACTCCATACTCTTTTGACATTTGAACTAATTCATCTTTAACTTCTACAAATCCATCTATAGAATCAAGAACTGTACTTCCTTTATCAGTTATTTTATCTAAACCTTCCTCTTTAAGCTTAGAAACACCATCATAAAGCTCAGATGTACCATTTTCTAATTGGCTAGTTCCTTCTAATATTTGAGAAGATGCTGTTCTTAAATCATTAGCTCCTGTAGCTAAACTATTTCCTCCATCAGCTAATTGCGAAACACCTTCACTTAAGCTTGTTCCACCTTTAGCTAATGCGGTAGTTCCATTATATAAAGTTCCTACTGCATCATTAATCTTCTTAGAATTGTCATTTAGCTCTTTAGCTCCATTTACAAGCTGATTACTACCAGCTTGTAACGCTGTTGTTCCCTCTTGCAACTGAGTTGTTCCTGCTGATAGCTGAGTACTTCCTGAATATAATTGACCTACTGCATCATTTATCTTACTTGAGTTTGAATTTAATTCATTAGTTCCAGCTAATAAATCACCACTACCTTTTGTCAATTTTGAAATACCGGTTTCCAAGGCATCAGTAGCATTTGCTAATTGTTGGCTTCCTGCATAAGCTAGACCTACACCATCTGACATATTTGCCGCTCCTGATTTCAAATTTTCTCCATTACTAATTAACTCTTCAAAATTTCCATTTAAATATTGAGAAGTTTGTAAAGCTGTATTTAATCCTTCAGCTAATTCATTAGCTGAAGTAGCTGCTGTATTCAAACTACTACTTAAAGTAGCTAATCCACTCTTTTGACCTTCTGATACCTGTGATATTCCTCCACTAATTTGTTGAAGTGATTCAGTTAATTCTGGATTAGTATCTCCTAATGCTTCTATTATTTGATTTAAGTTACCTGCAAGTCCATCTAAAGTCTCTGTACTGCTAACTAACTCTCCCAATCCTTCACTACCACCTGAAAGTCCATTACTTAGAGCTGCTGCCCCTTCTGAAGCTGTGGTTATTCCATCATTTAGTTGAGAATATCCACTTTGAAGTTTTACAGAGTTATCTACATAGTCAGTTACTCCATTTGCAAGAGTTTCTCTACTTTGGTCTAGCTGAGCAAGTCCACTATTTAAATCTGTTATTCCTTTAATTAATGTTGGTGCTTGTTCTCCTAAACTACTTATTCCATCATTTAAATCACTTGCACCTTTTGCTATACTAGATACACCTGCATTAAATGTCTCATAATTACTTTTAACTTGACTCAACCCATCTTCTAATTGTTTTGAGCCATCTACTAAAGCTGGAATACTATTATTCAATGTATTTACCCCACTATCTAAAGCAGTTGCTCCATTTGATAATGTTGCTACACCTTCATTAAATAATGCATAATTATCTTTTATTTGTCCAGCACCATTCATTAATACATTTGCTCCTGTAATCAACTCTGGGACCTTACCATTTAATTCAGCTATTCCACTATTTAATTGAGTAGCTCCATCTGCTAAAGTGCTTACCCCATTATCAAAAGTTTTATAATTACTAGCTAGTTCTTTTTGTCCTTCTAATAACTCTTTACTTCCAGCTAAAAGTTCTTCCCCTCCATCCTTAAGATCATTCAATGAATTTCTTAAATCATTTATAGTTTCTGAACCCTTAATTTCCTCTAACTCCTCACTTGAAGTAGTTACAAGCATCATAACTGCTGGAATTTCAAAATTCGTTGTCTCACCTGTTATTTCTATTGAATCTTTTAAGTCTAAATCCATATTAATATCTTCATTATCATCAAATAAATTATCTAAATCTAGAGATTCTTTAAGACCTGGTAGAGAAATAAATGTTATAAATGAATTATTACCATCATTTAATATTTTCCCTGTATTTACTTTAACATTTGAAAATTTATCATTAGATAAAGTTAATTCTGTGGCACTTAAAAATGGTGTATATAAAGTCCTAGTTTTTCCACTTATCACCTTTGTTTTACTTTCATTATTTGTTAGAGTTAAAGTAATCTTAAATTTTCCTGACTCCCCTAATACATCCTTAGGATTTACTTCTTTTCCATTCAACTCATATTTAATTGATAATGATACCGGTAATTTATTATTTGTTTCTCCCTGGTAATAAAGATCTGTTGTATCAATATCCCACTTTAAAGTATCTCCATTTAAAACTGGTTCTTCATCACCTTTAACATTTTTAACATTTTTCAAGTTTGATTTATCTGTAAAATTTCCTAAAGTTTCATCACTACTTATCCAATCACTCACTATTTGCTTTGTTGGATTTCCGTTTTCATCCAATAATACATAAACAGTTTCATCTTTTTTTATATCTTGTGCAAATGCCATTGTTGATGTTGTAGTTGCTATCAAAGTTGCTAAACATATAATCTTTTTTGATAATCCTTTATTCATTACTCTTCTCCTCCTTCAACACATTCAACAAAGTTTTTACTTGTTTTAACTATTATTTTTTCACAAAGTAATAAGATGCCTGGAAGTATGAACAATATAACAAACATACTTATTATTGCTCCTCTTGCCATCAATGTGCATAATGAGCTAATCATCTCCATATCTGATATAATTCCAACTCCTGCTGTTGCCCCAAAAAATGTTAAAGCGCTAGTTACAATTGATCTTGTTGAGCCTTGAAGCGCTATTCTCATAGCCTCTTTCTTATCTTTATTCTTTGCAAGTTCTTCTTTAAATCTTGATGTTAACAGTATTGCATAGTCAACAGTTGCACCTAACTGGATAGTTCCAATTACTATGGATGCTATAAAAGGAATGCTTGTATTCATGTAATATGGAATACCAAGGTTTATATATATTGCAAGTTCTATTGCTAAAACTAAAATTATAGGTATTATTGGTGATTTAAATATAATTAATATAATTATGAATATTGCTATTATTGATACAAAGCTAACCATCTTAAAATCAGTATCTGCTATATCTATCAAGTCATTTGTCAATGGAGCTTCTCCACCTACTAAGCCCTCTGGGTCATATTTTTTAACAATATTATTTATTTCTTCAAGTTGAGCTGTTACTTCTTCTGATGCTGCTTTATATTTTGAGTTAAGCATTATTTCTTCATGTCCACCATTTTTTATCTGATTCAATAACTCTTCTGGAATAAAGCTTTCAGGAATTCTTGGCCCTAATATATCTTCAAGTCCAATTACTGAAGTAACCCCATCAACAGATTTCAACTCCTTAATCATTTGATTAACTTTATAACCATCTAAATCTTCGTCTACAAGAATAATATTAGTAGACATCATATTGTACTCTGTTTTTAACTTGCTATTAGCAACTATTGATGGTAAATCTTTTGGAAGAGATTCATCTAAATTATAATATACCTTTGTATTTCTATACCCTATTAATGCTGGTATTAAAATTAAAGCCCCAATCAATACTAAAACCTTATTATGATTTATAACCCAAGCTGATGATTTTTCAAACTTAGGTAAAACTGTTTTATGTTTAAATTTATGAATAGCTTTATCAAATACCAGTATAAGTGATGGTAGTACTGTAACCGTACATATTAATCCAAATACCACACCTTTAACCATTACTAGCCCTATATCTTTACCTAGAGCTAACTTCATAACACATAAAGCTAAGAATCCAGCAATAGTAGTAAGTGAACTTCCTGCTATTGATCCTATGGTTTTTTCTATAGCTGATGCCATAGCACTTGTATTATCTTTTTGAATCAATCGTTCTTCATCATATCTGTGTAATAAGAATATTGAATAATCCATTGTCACACCTAGTTGTAATACAGCTGATAAAGCTTTTGTAATATATGAAATTTCTCCAAACCATATATTAGTTCCCATATTATATATAATTGCAATTCCTATACTAAGTAAAAATATTATAGGTGTTAGAAAAGATTCCATAGTTAACGCTAAAATTACTAGTGAAATAATAACTGCTATTAATATATATATTGGTGCTTCCTTATCAGCTAAATCCTTAGTATCTTTAATAACTCCAGCTACCCCACTTAAAAAAGCTTGTTTACCTGTAATATCTCTTATCTCTTGAACTGCCTCTTGTGTATCTATATCTGCATCTGTTTCACTTAATTTAACAATCATAAGAGTTGAATTATCCGAGAAAAGCATGTCCTTAACACTAGAAGGTAAAATCTCTATTGGTACTGAAATATCTAAAGCATCATTTATCCATATAACTTCATTTACTCCCTTTACCTCTTCAACCTTTTCCTTTAATTTCTCAACATCTTTATTCTCCATGCCTTCTACTATCAGCATGGCTAAGGAACCACAGCCAAATTGTTCTTTTAGAATCGATTGCGCTTGCCTTGTTTCTAAATCACTTGGCAAATAGCTTAAGATATCATAATTTACTTTCGTACTAAAATAACCAAAAGCTGATGGTATTATCAAAATAAATGCTAATACTAGTATAACTACTCTATTTTTAGCTATTATCTGTGATAGTTTTCTCATAAAAGTTTACCCCTTTCTTTTACTTCCAACTGATTTTATAACAATTGTTATTTTTTTACAATTTTAATTTCCAACTTTCTCACTTTCACTTTTGGTTTATTTTTTCATTTAATCCTTTATATAATACTCATCCTTTACTTTGCTCTTTTTTTCTCTTCTTTTCTTCTGCTAAATTTCTAAGTTAGCTATTTTGCTATATTCTGCATTTCAACATTTCTGTCTATACATTCAAAGTTAATAATTTATTCAATCATTATGTTGTAAAAATTAATTATCGCAAATTAAAAGAGCCGTTATAAAACGACTCTATCATATTTTACCCACTCTAAAGAACTCTATCATTTCTTTTGTTAAGCTAATATTTAATTCTGGTTTAGGTATATCCTCTCTCTTAATCCATATTGCTTCAGCTAACTCATTTTTATCTAACGTTATTGTGGAATCTCCATCTAAATCCACAAAAAATCCTGATAAAACTGATCCAGAAAGTCCCCAAGGCTGACTTTTATAGTATCTAATATTTTTAACCTTAAGACCTACTTCTTCCATAACTTCTCTTCTTACAGTTTCCTCTAAAGATTCTCCTATCTCATTATATCCCGCTACTAAAGCATAGTTTTTATAAGGCCCTTTAGCATATCTAGTTAAAAGCATCTTATCACCATCTATTATCCCTACTATTACACCTGGTGATATTCTTGGATATCTAATATTATTGCAATTATTACATACTAATGACCTTTCCTTATCACTATGTGCCATTATACTTCCACATCTTCCACAATATCTATTAGTATCGTACCACATATAAAGATGATATGAAGTAAATCCAGCAAAAGCCATCCATTGAGGCTTCATAGTTCTAAATACTTGTATACTCTCCTTTACAAAAATTTCATTTTCTTTAACATCTGCCTTTAGCGCCAAGAAAAACCTTTTTTCATCTATAGTAAACATATATATTAAATGCTCTAAACCATCTAATACTCCCATTACTTCTTTATACTTAGGTATTCTTTTTTCATTACCATCTTTTATTAATATAGCCTTGTTTTCTTTAAAAGCTACTATATAATCATTATTTCTAACTTCAAACTTTCCATAAGTACTATTATACTTATGTGGTTCTATATCCTGTATCATAAGCTTCCCACCCTTTCCTCAGTGTTATTTCTGCTACTAAAAAAATAGCCCTATTATACTTAATAGTATAACAGAGCTTCTTTTATTTTTAATCTATACTTTTTTCTAAGATAAACTTTTCAATAAGTTCTGCAACTACGCCTTCATTATTAGTAGCCTTTGTTACATAATCACAGGTCTTCTTTACATCATCTACTGCATTTTGAGCAGCTACTGAAAGTCCAGCAACCTTAAGCATAGCCATATCATTATAGTTATCTCCTACTGCAATAGTATCCTTAATATCTATATTTAATAGATTTGCTAAATCTATCAATCCTTGTCCCTTATCAACACCTAGAGTATTAAATTCCATATATCTATTAGATGAATAACTTACTGAGCATTGTCCTTCTATTATACTCTTCATATCTTCTTCTAGTGACATTAAATAATCAACATCAACATTTTGATAAATAACTTTAGAAATTTCTTCATTTTCTAAAAAATCTACTGTATTACTGTCCATTCTAATATGATTTATTCTACTTAATCTTTCCTCTTCACTATCAGAAATATTAAAAACATATAAATCTCTTTGAGTATAAATATGAATACATAAATCTTTTTTTAAACCATACTCAAAAAGTTCTTTCATCTTACTAAAGCTTAATCCTTTAAACTGTAATATTCTATTGCCAATATTCTCTGTTAAAGCACCACCATTAAATGAAAGTACATATTCACCCTCCTTATTATGAAGTTCTAATGTTTTAAGCTCCTTTTGAATTAATTCATATCCACGCCCTGTAGCAGGTACAAACTTAACTCCATACTCTTCTCTTGCTTTTTTTATTAAATCAATATTTCTTTGACATATTTCATGATTGTCATTTAATAATGTTTCATCCATATCACATGCTATTAGTTTATAACCCATAATTCATCCCCTAATTTTATTATTATAAGTTTCACTTTAAAACTTAATTACTTTAATTATAATTCCCACCTGCTATAATTCATTTTCATATTTTGAAATTATATAAGTTAATGTGATAATAACTTACTTATTAAAAATTAAAGGATACCTACATCAGGTATCCTTCTATTAATATACAAATCTAATTTTCTCTAGTATTCAAAAGTTAGAGCTACTTCCCCTTCTCCTATAATACAAATAATTCTATTTGGCTCTATATTTCTCAATGTAAACTTTTCTTTTACTGGCAATATTGAAAAATATTGCAATCCTAAATTCTCGTCAAAAATCATCATTTTAGTCAGTGTATCAGTTGTTAATGTTACATTAATATTCACAGTTTTTGTATTATCAAATCTATAAAATCCCTCTGTATAAGTGTTAGAAATAGCAGGTATTAAATCTTCAGAACAATATACCTTAGTGCTAAACATACTTAATACAATTATAAGTGCTATTAAAAGCTTTTTTAACATATATAATCTCCTTATCCTTTAAAAATTTATATTTTTTTCACTTTAAATTCTAAACCTTCCTATTATTTATTATGGATTATTTTATTTTATATATTCTTTCAAAAACTATATAAAATAATCTAAAACTAACAAAAGTTTAGGCTTTAGATAAAAAGACTTTTATACGAAATAGCTTTCTCCTTTACGCAGTAAATTCTAAGTATTTCTCATTATTACACTTTCGATTCCATCAGCTACATGTTCACAAGCATCACAACACTTCTCAAAATACTCAAAAGTTTCCTTCCAGGTTATAAATTTAATAGGTTCCATTATAGATGAATAAAAACCTCTTATACTTCTAGTATAAATCCTATCACCTTCTTCTTCTAAATCACTAATATTAATTATTAGCTTTCTTATTTCAGATGATTTTTTAAAGTTTCGGAACTCTTTAATCAAAGCACTAGTTTCATTACATATCTTCACTATTAACTTGCTAAATTCAACTGCTTCTTCCCTCATAACACTAATATTAAACATATAAATTCTAACTAAAACATCTTCTATAGCATCAGTTACATTATCTATCTCATTGGCAAGTTCTATAATATCGCCTCTCTCAATAGGAGTTATAAATTCTTTTGATAGCTTATTAATCATCTCATGTTTTTTTATATCTGCATTATGTTCAATTTTATGCATATCTTTTATCCTACTATCTATTTGGCTCATTCTAAAATTACTTATGGTATTATCTAATAACGAAGCAGCTTCACATGAATATCCTATCAAATCTACCAGCATTTCAAAATAGTCGTTATTTTTCTTAACTGCCATTTAATCAATACTCCCTTCAACCTTTTTAAGTTTCAAATTATACATTGTTAGAAAATCTGAATAAATAACTTAGCCATTAAAAATCCTATAACTCCGCAACCTGGAAATGTAAGAATCCATGTTAATACCATTTCTTTAACTACACCCCAATTTACAGAACTTAATCTCTTAGCTGCACCAACACCCATTATTGCTGTAGTCTTAGTATGAGTAGTACTTACAGGCATACCTACTACTGAAGAAATCAAAAGACATCCTGCACCAGCTAAATCTGCTGAAAAACCTTGATACTTTTCAAGTTTAACCATGTCCATACCAACAGCTTTTATAATCTTATATCCACCAATAGAAGTTCCAAGAGCCATAACAGCTGAACTTAATACCATAAGCCATACCGGAATGACGAAATTACTAACATCAGATTGCCCTTTTGCTAAAAACATTCCTAGCATAAATACCCCCATAAATTTTTGTCCATCTTGAGCTCCATGCATAAACGCCATAGCTGCTCCCCCTACTACCTGAGCATCTTGGAAAAACTCACTAGTTTTTCGTCTATCAAAGCCCTTAAATAGAAACTCTACTATCTTTACTGTAATCCACCCTAAGAGAAAACCTAATATTGTAGATAATATCAAGCCATAAATAACCTTAATCCACTCGCCTCCATTAATCCCTTTAAGTCCACCTTGAAGTGCTATCGCTGCTCCTGATATCCCAGCTATTAAAGCATGACTTTCACTTGTAGGAATTCCAAAATACCATGCAGCTGTAGCCCATAACACAATTGCAAATAAAGCAGCACATAATGCAACTAATGATTCTGCTGGATCCCCACCAAAATCAACCATATTATATATAGTTTCAGCTACATTTGCATTTATAATGGTCATTATAAATACCCCTAAGAAGTTAAATACAGCAGCCATCATTATAGCTGCTCTCGGTGTAATAGCCCTTGTTGATACACATGTTGCAATAGCATTAGGTGCATCTGTCCACCCATTTACCATTATAACTCCTAAGGTTAAAATTACCGTTATTAATAAAGGTAGATTATGTGTTAACTCATATATAAACTCTGCCAAAGAAATAGTCATTAAGTACACTCCTCATAAATAATATAATTTACTAGTTTATAAAAACTTTTCGATACTTAATTCTATTTTTTAACTTTACCTTTAATACATTTTTATTAGTATATTTTTTATTAAATCTTATTCTTTTATTATTTTTAAAAATTCTATTGCTCCTAATGATAATGGTACTTTCTTCAAATAACATGCACCTATGCTTCTTTTAGGAATCTTCTCTATAGTATCAATTTCGTATAAATAATTTTTTTCTAAATATTCCTCAGAAAACTCTTTAATTACGCAAGCAATTCCTAAATTTATTTTTGCAAACTCTAAAAGTAAATCATACGACCCTAATTCAAAATCCGGTGATAAATTTACACCTTTTGAATTCATAAAACTCTCTACATATTTTCTTGAGTTTGATGACTTTTCTAAGAATATTAAAGGTAATTTTGTTAATTCTTCATAAGAAACTTTATCACTTATCAACTTTTTATACTTTTCTCCACAAACAAATATATCTTGTATTTCAGCACAAGGTATTAATTCTAATGAAGAATCATCTATAGGAAAGTTACAAATTGCAATATCTATATCACCAGACTTTATATATGAACAAAGCTCGGTTGTTGTGCTATTAATAATCC
The DNA here is from genome assembly GCF_014287725.1 of Clostridium sp. NSJ-49. Taxonomy (NCBI): domain Bacteria; kingdom Bacillati; phylum Bacillota; class Clostridia; order Eubacteriales; family Clostridiaceae; genus Clostridium; species Clostridium sp. NSJ-49. The sequence goes on from NZ_JACOOP010000037.1 coordinate 23,899, forward strand.
TTAATTTTATATTTGGATATTTATTATGAAACTTTTCTAAGAAAGGTATTAAGTAATGCTTTGATATTGTATCACCTACTCCTATCTTTAATTCTCCTGTAGAAAGATTTTTAAATTCAAATATCTTCTCTTCCCCTGCTTCAATAAGAGTTATTGCTGAATTTACATAATCAAAAAGATTCTCTCCTTCAGTAGTAAAAGTTACTCCTTTACGAGTTCTATTAAAAAGACGAATATTCAATTCACTTTCTAATTGCATTATTGATTGACTAACAGCTGGTTGAGTCATATATAGTTCTTCTGCCGCCTTTGAAAAACTACCACTCTTCCCCACCTGTCTAAAAACTCTATATAAGTCTAATTTACCTATCATATAAGTACTCCTTATATTAAATATACAAACTATTTATTTTACTTATATTATATCTAATAGTATATTACAGGTATAGAAAATTTTTTTAAATTTTACATAAGGGAGAGATTATTTTGGAAAGAGTTATAGGAACAGTTGTTAGAGGTCTTAGATGTCCAATTGTCAAAGAAGGAGATAATATTGAACAAATAGTTGTTGATTCAGTTTTAAAAGCAGTTGAAACAGAAAACTTAACTTTAAATGATAAAGATATAGTAACAGTAACAGAATCAATAGTTGCACGTGCTCAAGGAAACTACGCTACAATCGATCAAATAGGACAAGATGTTAGTTCTAAATTCGGTGAAGATACAATAGGTGTTATATTCCCTATCTTAAGTCGTAATAGATTTGCCATATGTTTAAGAGGTATTGCTAAAGGCGCTGCTAAAAAAATAGTTCTAATGTTAAGCTATCCTTCAGATGAGGTTGGTAATCACTTAGTCGATTTAGATCTTTTAGATGAAAAAGGAATTAACCCTTGGACTGATGTTTTAACAGAAGCTGAATTCCGTAACCTTTTCGGATATAATAAACATACTTTTACTGGTGTTGATTACATAGAATACTACAAATCACTTATAGAAGAATACGGAATAGAGTGTGAAGTTATTTTCTCGAATGACTGTAGAACTATATTAAATTACACTAAGAGCGTTCTTACTTGTGATATTCACTCAAGATTTAGAACTAAGAGATTATTAAGAGCTAATGGTGCTGAAAAAGTTTATGGACTAGATGATATAATGACTGAATCTATAGACGGCAGTGGTTGTAATAAAACTTATGGTTTACTTGGCTCTAATAAATCAACAGAAGAAACAGTTAAACTTTTCCCAACTAACTGTCAATTAGTAGTAGATAATATACAAGCTATTTTATATGAAAAGACTGGTAAAAATATTGAAGTTATGATTTACGGAGATGGTGCATTCAAAGACCCAGTAGGTAAGATTTGGGAACTAGCTGACCCTGTTGTTTCTCCTGCTTATACTTCTGGATTAGAAGGAACACCAAACGAAGTAAAAATTAAATATCTTGCAGATAATAACTTTGCTAACCTAGAAGGTGAAGAATTAAAGAAAGCTATCTCTGAATATATTGAAAATAAAGATGCTGATTTAACTGGTAACATGGTTTCTCAAGGAACTACTCCTAGAAGACTTACTGACCTTATAGGCTCATTATCAGATTTAACTTCTGGTAGTGGAGATAAGGGAACACCAATCATCTTCATCCAAGGTTACTTTGATAATTATACTAAATAGTTTACCCATTAAATAATATACAAATATATAAAATAAAGACTGTGTATAGCCGTCTTTATTTTTTATTAAATTTATTCTACAAATAAAGATACAAATTCAAACTTTAGAATTTACACAGACTTACTAATGAAAAAAGCCAGCTAAAGCTGACTTTAAATCATTATATTTTCAGAAACACATCAGTTTCCTTCTTAACATTAACTTTTATATCTTAACTATTTGCTAAGTTTCTTCCCATCATAACTCCCATAGCTGAAGCCATCATTAGACCTCTTGTCCAACCTGAAGAATCCCCTAAACAATATAATCCTTTTATATTAGTTTCAAAATTCTTATCAAGTTCTATTTTATTACTATAAAATTTAATCTCTGGTCCGTAAAGAAGAGTTTCTCTACTTGCAAATCCAGGAACTACAACATCCATAGATTCTATAAAGTTTAAAATATTAGTCATTGTTCTATATGGTATAGCTGAAGTTAAATCTCCTGCTTCAGCATCTGGAAGAGTATGTTTTATATTTGATTGATATAACTCATGCTCCCATGTTCTCTTACCGTCTAAAATATCACCATATCTTTGAACGATAATACTTCCATTTCCAAGCATATTTACAAGTTCAGCAACCTTCTTACCATATTCTATAGGTTTATTGAATGGCTCACAGAAATTGTGAGAACTTAATATTGCTAAGTTAGTATTTTCTGACTTTTTATTTTTATATGAATGTCCATTTACTATAGCTAAATCATTATCGTAGTTTTCTTGGCTAACAAATCCACCTGGGTTTTGACAGAAAGTTCTTACCTTATCGTGGAATGGAGCTGGGTAACCAATAAGCTTTGATTCGTATAAAACATCATTTACACTTTCCATAACTTCATTTCTAAGCTCAACTCTAACTCCGATATCAACAGTTCCTGCTCTATGATCAATATTATGTTCTAAACACATATCCTTTAACCAATCAGCACCTTTTCTACCTGTAGCCACTACTACTTTATCTGCATAAACTTTTTCTTCTATCTTTTTAGTTCTTGAATCAGCTATTAATACACCTTTAATAGCATTGTCTTCTACTATTAAATTCTTAGCAACTGTATCAAATTTTATTTCAACACCTAATTCTAAAAGGTGATTTTGAATCTTTAAATATATTTGTTGTGCCATTTCAGTACCTAAATGTCTTATAGGACAATCTACAAGCTTTAAGTTACCTTTAATAGCTTTTCTTCTTATTTCTTTTACTGCTTCGTTATTCCCTACACCTTCAACTTTAGTATCTGCACCAAAATCTAAATATATTTTATCAGTATAATCAATAAACTCTTGAACTAGGCTTGGTCCCATAAGCTCTGGCAAATCTCCACCTACCTCATAGTTTAATGAAAGCTTTCCATCAGAGAAAGCACCTGCTCCTGAAAAACCAGTAGTTATATGACAGTAAGGCTTACATGACACACATACATTAGTTTTTTCTTTAGGACAAGATCTTTTATCTATTCTTCTTCCCGCCTCAATAAGTAAAATATTCTTTTCTGGGTTTAATGTTTTCGCTTCTAATGCTGTGAAAATTCCAGATGGACCTGCTCCTACAATTATTACATCATAATTCATCATAAAATACCTCCAACTAGCTTATAGTTCAGCTTTTTACGGTAGCTGAGTAGAAACATCTAGACCTTATTACCAGAAATATATAAGCGAATATTTTTAATCTTTATTTAAATTTTGTTCGGTTTTATTATATTACATTTTACGAACGAAATCAATATGTTTTTAAATAATATTTGTATTTTTTACAATATCAATTTATATATTCCTTTTCTTAAATTATATTGAATTACACTTTAAATTTTTTCTATATATTATATAATATTAAGATAATGATTTTTATTTTGAGAGGTATTTTTTATGAATAATATATTGACTGAAGAAAATATTAAAAAATTAAGAGAAGAGTTAGATTATAGAATGACTGTAAAGAGAGCTGAAATAGCTAAAGATAAACTTATTGCTGCAGCTCATGGTGACCGTTCAGAAAACGCTGAATATAAAGCTGCTTGTGAAAACTATAGAGAAAATGACAACAGAATACAATACTTATTAACTATGATTTCTACAGCAACAGTAGTTGATGATTCTTCATTAGACAAATCAGTATTAGGTATAAACAGTAAAGCAAGAATTAGATTTATCGAATTTGACGACGAAGATACAATAACTCTTACTACTACTCTTGATGCTAATCCTGAAGATATGCTTATAAGTATAGAATCTGATTTAGGAAAAGCACTAGCTGGAAAAAAGGTTGGAGATATTGTTGAAGTAAATGCTCCTGCTGAAAACTATTCGGTTGAAATATTAGAAATACTATAAGTGTAAAGCTACGAACGTATGCGAGTAGTGTGTTTCAAATAAAAAATAATAAATGAGGTTTTACTATGGTTGAAATGAATATTAGAGAATTATATGAGGTTGGCACTACTTTTGAATCAGCAGTTGGTCAAGGTACAAAAGGCGAAAGAGCTAGAATACCTAAAAATTATTCGAGAATTAATTTTACAGAAGATATGGTTAATTTTTTAGCTAGCTTTGATAAAGAAATTAACTTTCTAATTGCAGGTGAGATTTGGTGTCCAGATTTCCAATTAAATGCCACAGTTTTAAAGAAGTTTACAGAGATTAATAGTAATTTTGATATGTCTGTAATATCGATGGGCAGAGGTAAAAAGTTCTTATTTCCTATTTTAAATGTTGAAAACATGAAATTTCCTGTAATAGTAGTTTTAGATAAAGAATTTAACATTTTAGGTACTTTTGAAGAAAGACCTAATGTAGTTCATGAATCATCTAATTTTGAAGATATAAAACTGGATTATTATAAAGGCAGATACTTAATAGATTCCGCTAATGAATTTATAGATATTATAAATAAAGCAAAATAAGCACTTACTTTCCAGTTATAAAAAGAAGCCAAAAGTTTATCTACCTTTTAGCTTCTTTTTATAATTTTATTATTTTTTAGGAACAGCTTCCCAATCCTTTAAAAATTTTTCTATTCCTATATCAGTTAATGGATGCTTAGCCATTTGAATTATTACTTTATAAGGAACTGTTGCTATATGAGCTCCACATCTCGCTGCTTTAGTAACATGAATTGGACTTCTTATACTTGCAGCAATTATTTCTGTTCTTATATCATGTATCTCAAATATCTCAACAATTTCTTTTATTAATTCAATTCCATCCATGCCTATATCATCTAATCTACCTAAAAAAGGGCTTACATAAGTGGCTCCAGCTCTTGCAGCAAGTAACGCTTGTGCTGCTGAAAATATAAGGGTCACATTTGTCTTTATACCTTTAGATGATAATATTTTTGTAGCCTTTAACCCCTCTTCAGTCATTGGAATCTTAATTACTATATTTTTATGAATTTTTACAAGTTCATCTGCTTCTTTAACCATTCCTTCTGCTTCTGTACTTACAACTTCAGCACTAATAGGTCCATCAACTATATTTGTTATTTCTGTAATAACCTCTTTAAAATCTCTTCCTGATTTTGCAATTAAGGATGGATTTGTAGTTACTCCACATATAACTCCCATATCATTAGCTTTTTTAATCTCTTCAACTATAGCCGTATCTATAAATAGCTTCATTCTAACTCCTCCCTTGAATTAACTTTAATAATTCAATTACAATATATGCAAATACAATAACTTTATACTGAATTCTTGACTTTATAATCCATTATATATTTTATGCATATAGTATACTTACATATATATCTCATTAACTAATCTCTAAAACTTTAACCCATATCATATGATTTTATTTCATTTCTAATCCTATCTATGAATCCATCTAATTCTACAGAACCTTCATCTCCATTTTTTCTGCTTCTTAAAGCTATATTTTGATTTTCTACTTCTTTTTCTCCAACTATAACTATATATGGTACTCTTTCATTTCTTGCTTCTCTTATCTTATAACCTATTTTTTCAGCACGTAAATCCTCTTCAACTCTTATGCCATTATCTAATAATTTATTTTTTACTTCACTTGCATAATCATTAAACTTATCTGATATAGGCAAAATCTTAACTTGAACTGGAGCAAGCCATGTTGGGAATTTACCTGCAAAATGCTCAATTAATATTCCAATAAATCTTTCTATACTTCCAAAGATTACTCTATGGATAACTATAGGTCTATGCTTCTCTCCATCACTACCTATATAATCAAGTTCAAATCTTTGTGGCAACTGGAAGTCTAATTGTATTGTTCCACATTGCCATGTTCTACCTAGGCTATCTTGAAGATGGAAATCTATCTTTGGTCCATAAAAGGCTCCATCACCTTCATTTATCTTATATGGTAAATTTAATTCATCTAGAGCTCCTTTTAATGACTCTTCAGCTATATTCCAGTCTTCATCACTTCCCATTGAGTCTTCTGGCCTTGTAGAAAGCTCAATATTATATTTAAATCCAAATTTTGAATATACTTCATCAATAAGCTCTACGACACCTTTTATCTCAGATTTAATTTGTTCAGGTAACATAAAAATATGCGCATCATCTTGAGTAAAAGCTCTAACTCTCATAAGTCCATGTAAAGCACCTGAAAGTTCATGTCTATGAACTCTTCCCAGTTCACCTAACCTCATTGGAAAATCTCTATATGAATGGACTTCTGATTTATAAACAAGCATTCCACCTGGACAATTCATCGGCTTTAATGCAAATTCTTCTTCATCAATAATTGAAGTGTACATATTTTCCTTATAGTGATACCAATGTCCTGATGTTTCCCAAAGCTTCTTATTTAACATTATTGGAGTTTCAATTTCTACATATCCAGCTTTTTGATGAACTTCTCTCCAATAATTTATTAAAGTATTTTTTAAAACAACTCCTTTAGGTAAGAAAAATGGGAATCCTGGCCCCTCTTCTACAAAAGTAAACAGTTTTAAGTCTTTACCTAACTTTCTATGATCTCTCTTTTTTGCTTCCTCTAAATTATGAAGATAAGTTTTTAGCTCATCTTTGCTTGCAAAGGCCACACCATAAACCCTTTGAAGCATTTTATTTTTTTCATTTCCTCTCCAATAAGCACCTGCTACGGAAGTTAATTTAAATGCTTTTATATACTTAGTTGAATAAATATGAGGCCCTCTACAAAGGTCAATAAATTCACCTTGCTTATATAAAGATATTTTTTCTCCCTCTGGTAAATCACTTATAAGTTCTACCTTATAATCTTCACCTCTGTCTTTCATAAGCTTTAAAGCTTCTTCTCTTGATATATCCACTCTTTCAAAATTTAGGTTTTCAGAAATAATATTATTAATTTCTTTTTCAATTTTATTTAAATCTTCTGCTGTTAACGGTTCTTCTATATCAAAATCATAATAAAACCCATTATCTATTGATGGCCCTATTGCTAATTTTACATTCTTAAATACTCTCTTAACTGCTTGAGCCATAACATGTGAAGTAGAATGTCTCATAACTTCAACTGCTTTCTCATCTTCAAATGTTAAAATATTTACCTCATCATTATTTTTTAACTTATAACTTAAATCAACTAAGGTTCCATTTACTTCACCTACCACTGCTGATTTAGATAGATTCTTGCTTAGTGATTTTGCAAGTTCATAAATATTAGAACCTTCTTGGACTTCTCTTACTGATCCATCTTTTAATTTTACGTTAATCATACCTCTACCTCCTTAAGTGAGATTAAAAATTTCGCCCACAGGGCGCACATGTAATTTGTTTAATCGAACTTACACCTTCGATTCTAGGAGAAGGTGATTCCTATATTAATTTAAAATAAAAAAACATCCATCCCTAACCTTGGGACGAATGTTTACATACGTGGTTCCACCCAAATTGAATTACTACAATTCAATTCATCTCTTAAAATTTAACGATTTTCACCGATGATATTTCACCTTTAGACTACTAAACCATAGCTCCAGGGTAGTTTTCTTATAGTCATATTTAAGAATGCTTACAGCCGGCGACATTCTCTCTCTTCAAACTGTACTCTATAGTACTCTTCCCTTTCCTTGCCTATAAATATTAAAACTAATATTATCACTTTTACAATATTTTGTAAATATATCTTTTAAATATTTTATGTTTTAATACCTAATTTTATTCAAAAAAGAAGTCGCACCTTTAATGCGACTTCTCTATTAAAACTCTGCTATCTCTATTGTTCCATCTTGTAAAACTGTAAATGTTATTCCTCTATCATAATTTTCAGTTATATAAATCTCTGAAGTACTTAATGCTTTTCTAACTCTCTTACTAGCAGAATTAGTATCTACTGTAGTATCTGTTGTAATAACTGAATACTTTGGAGAAACAGCTATTGCAAATTCATCTGATGTAGCATCCTTATTTCCATGATTTCCAACCTTTAATATATCACTAGAAAGATCTACCCCAGCATCCATAAGTGTCTTTTCCTCTGCAAACTGCATATCTCCAGTAAACAAGAAAGTCTTCCCATTTACTACAAGCTTCATTACAAGTGAATTATCGTTATCGTCATCTTCATTTAACACAAAAGGTCCAATTACATCAAAATAAATATCATCTGTAATCTTAACCTTATCTCCGGCATTTAATTTTGTTATTGGTAGATAAAGATCCTCTGATAAATTATCTATTTTATTTTCACCATTCTTTTTATTTTCAGATATTTCTGCTCTGTACATCATCTCTATATCATAAGCTGCTGCAACTGCTTCCATACCACCAATATGATCTTTATGTGTATGAGTTAAAAATACTCCATCTAAAGTATCTACATCTTTTGCTTTAAGGCCCTCTAGAAGCATTTCTGAATTTTCCTCTAGTCCAGTATCTATAAGATAATTCTTATCATCAATTTGAACTAAAATAGCATCTCCTTTACCTACGTTTATGTATGAAACATTAACATTTTCTGCTTTACTAGATATATTGGATAAACTATTTTCTTTATTTTTCCCACACCCAACTAATACAAATATCATAAAAAAACTACTTAATATTTTAAAAATGCTTTTCTTATTATTCATCAAAATTCTCCTCTCTTAAATTACTTCAACTTATTTTTCATAAGCTAATTTATAATGCTTTCGATATTGAAGTGGAGTCATCTTATATTGTTTTTTAAATACTCTATAAAAATAACTTTTTTCTTTAAAACCAATCATTTCAACGATATTTTGTACAGTCAAATTTGTAGTAACTAACAACCATCTAGCTTTTTCCAACTTTATTTCTAATAGCTTTTCAGAAAATTGGCAATTAGCTAATACTTTAAATCTTACCGAAAAATATGTGGGATTAAAATTAAAATGTTCTGCCATAGACCTAAGAGTTACTGTTGAATAATTATCTACCATATACTTAAGCCACTTTCCAATATCATAATCCTTCATCATACTAGACTCACTTATTATTAGTGCCTCTTGATGGACCTTATGTAAATTAGTTAAAAATAAAATCAAAGAAGCTTTTACTAATTTATAATTTTCTTCATCGTTACTACTTAGCTCATATAATAATATATTTAAATATGTCTTAACTACCTCTTGCATAGTTATATCAAATAGCAAATATTCCATTTGAGATGTATCTAATCTTAAAAAATCATATAATATTGGACAATCTGCCATTTGCGCTATTAATTGAGTAGTTATAAACTCTTTCTTTAACTTTACAAAGCAAATCTCATTCTTATCTTTAATATTATATTTTATTTCCCCTACTTGCTTCAGTAATATAATATTACCACTAAACAAGTTAATAACTTTAGAATCTATAGTTATACTTCCTTGTCCAAAAACTACTATCAAAATTATATTTCCTTTTTCATTTGATAATATACCTTCTTCACCTTCAATTAATCTTATATTATAAATTCCATTTTTATTTTCTTTTTTATTTCTTATTTTATTTAAAACACTTTTAACTTCCATAGTTTTCATTACCGCTTTCTATATAAAAGTTTTATTCTTAGCTATATAAAATCTATTATATTTTTATTAACTTAATATTACCTTAATCATTTTATTACCATAACATAATTAGAATATTATTAAAATATCACATCTTTCAATTCTTAAAATAAACCACTTTTTCTGCAAAATGCATCATCTTCTTTTAACTTTTTTATACTGTTATACTTTTTCTTGTTAGTTAAAGATATAACAATGAATGGGGGAAACACTAAAATGATAAGAAAAAAATTAAGTATGCTATTAGCAACAGCTTTAGTTTTTGCTATGAGTACAAGCCTTTTTGTTGGTTGTAGCTCAAATAATACTGGTTCTAAATCAACTGCAAAAGCTGGTACTTATACAGCAACTGAAAAAGGATTTGGTGGAGATGTTACAGTTAATGTAACTATTGCTGAAGATGGAAGCATCGAAAGTATTGATGTTACTGCTGACTCTGAAACTCCTGATATCGGTGGTAAAGCTGCTCCTCAATTAGCAGAAACTATAGTAAATAATCAAAGCTTAGCTGTTGATACAGTAAGTGGTGCAACTGTTACAAGCACAGCTGTAATTACAGCAATAACTAACGCTTTAACTGAAGCTGGTGCTGATATAGATGCATTAAAAAATGCTGAAACTGCTAAGAAAGGTGAAAATGAAGAAGCTACTGTTGACGTTGTTGTAGTTGGTGCTGGTGGTTCTGGTACTGCTGCTGCTTTAGCTGCTGCCGAAGCTGGACTTAACGTAATGGTTATAGAGAAAACTGCTTCAGCTGGTGGTAATACAAAAATATCTTCTGGATTCTTCGCTGTTGATACAGAGCTTTTAAAAGAAGATGGATATGATCTTTCTGTAGATAAAGCAGTTCAAAATTTAATGGAATTTAACCAATACTTATCAAACGGTACAATCGTAAGAAAGATTGTTGAAAACGCTGGTGATACAGTTGAATGGTTACAAGGATATGGAGTTGATTTCTACATTCCAGAAACTACAACTCAATTAGCTCACGAAGATGACGTTTATAAGTGGAAAACTTATCACAAATATAAAGATAATGCCGTAGCATATGAAAATATGTATGCTAATTTAGATAACATGGGTGCTGATGTACGTTACAATACTTCTCTTGAAACTATAATCAAGAATGACGAAGGTGTTGTTACAGGTATAACAGCTACTAAAGCTGATGGTGGTACTTTAACAGTTAACGCTAAAGCAACTATCATCTGTACTGGTGGATACGGTGCTGATGCTGAAAAAACTGCTGAAGCTTTAAAATCTGATTTATTTAACTCTCTTGGTATGCCAAATGCTGGAGAAGGTATAGAAGCTATCGAAGCTGTTGGTGGATACGACCTAGATGCAACTCCACTTTTACATGCTTGTCAATTTGCAGAATCAGAAGTTAAACAAGATTCAGCTGGTGAAAACCTTGCTGGTTTCTCTGATACAAGCTTAACTCAAGTATTAAATACTCCATTATTATGGGTAGACCAAACTGGTAGCCGTTTCACTAACGAAGATGTTGTTTATGATACAGCATTCTGGGCAAACGCTGCTTACACTGTTGGTGGAAAATACTACATCATAGTAGATGAAGCTACATTAAAATCTTTCTCTGAAGGAACTAAATTAACAGTTTCTCAAGCTGGTCCTGGTGCAAAAATGGATCTTGATGATTTCGTTGCATTAGCAGATGCATCTGTTGAAGCTGGTACTGCATTTAAAGGTGCTACTTTAGAAGAATTAGCTGAAAAAGCTGGTATGGATGCTGAAGATTTAAAAGCTACTGTTGAAAGATATAACACTATGGTTAAAAACGGTAAAGATACTGATTTCGGTAAAGCAAGTGAATCATTAGCTTACTCTGTAGAATCAGGTAACTTCTATGCTTTTGATGTAAGAGGTGTATTCCTTGGAACTATCGGTGGAGTTAAAGTTGATGAAAACATGCAAGTTATGAACACTAACTACGAGTTCATCCCTGGATTATATGCAGCTGGAGCAACTGCTGGTGGATACTACACTGGTGTTGGATACCCTCCATATGAAGGATTAGCATCTGGATTTGCTTATACTTCTGGTAGAATAGCTGGTATGAGCGCTGTAGATTATGTTAACTCTTTAAAATAGTTAAAAGCTATAATTTTAACCCCTAAAATATAGTTTTAAATATCTATCCCCAAATCATTTATTTTAATGATTTGGGGATTTCTTTCATTATGCAGTATTATACATCTAAGTATGTTGTATTAGCAGGAACACCTGATATATCTTCATTAACATTTAATTCATCAATCTTTTTAATATCTTCACTTGATATATCAAAATCAAATATATCTATATTAGCTTTTATTCTTTCTTCATTTGATGATTTTGGTATTGGAATTACTCCATTTTGTATGTGCCACCTTAAAGTAATCTGAGCTATACTTTTATTATATTTTTCTGATAACTCTAACATTAATGGTAAAGATAATATTTTCCCTCTCATTATAGGTCCCCATGCAACTACCTGAATATTATTTTCATTACAGTACTCAATTGTTTCCTTCTGAGTTTTGCAAGGATGTATCTCTATTTGATTTACCATAGGCATAATTTTAGCTGTCTTCTTTAATTCTTCTAAATGACCTATCTTAAAATTACATACTCCTATTGCTCTTACTTTTCCTTCTTTATAAAGATCTTCAAAAGCTCTCCAAGTTTCACTATTTAATTTATTAGGCCAATGAATTAAATATAAATCTAAGTAATCTACACCAAGTTTTTTTATAGACTTATTGAATGCATTAATTGTTTCCTCATAACCATGGTCATCATTCCAAAGCTTAGTCACAAGAAATATATCTTTTCTATCAATGCCACTTTCAGCTATTCCTTTACCAACACCTTCTTCATTTCCATAAAAAGAAGCTGTATCAATCTGTCTATATCCAAGATTAAGTGCTAGCTTGACTTTATCTATTACCTCTTGTTCTTCTCCAAGCTTATATGTCCCAAAACCAATTGAAGGTACATCAACTCCATTAGCTAATTTTCTAACCATACTTTCCATATTAATTTACCTCTCTTTCAATTATTTTTATTTCTGTATCACTGACTACTATTACTTTAGTAGCAATCTTATAAAATAATGACGTATCTACAACACCTACAATTGAATTTAAATCTTCATTTAATTTTTCTATACTGCTAATTTTATCTTTATCAAAAAAAGCATCAATTAAGAATAATCCATTATCTGATATTGTGATTCCATCCTTTGCTACACTACTTCTCATTTTAGGTATTCCGCCTAAATCTCTTATTACCGATTCTACATAACTCTTACTTTCAGGGATTATTTCTAAGACTACAGGATGATTAAATTCTAATCTCTTTACAACCTTACTTTCATCTACAAGGAGAACATACTCTTTGGCCATACTTGCAATAATCTTTTCTTTAGTATGAATTCCACCACCACTTTTTAACGCATTTAACTCTTCATCTACTTCATCACATCCATCAAATGCAATATCTACACTACTAATTGACCAAGTTGGTAGAACTTGAATACTATTTTCTATACAAAGACTTGCTGTCTTAAAAGATGGAGTAACTACTTTTACATTTAATCCAGATTCCTTTATATAAGAAATCAAATATCCTATAGTACTTCCCCCTCCAAGTCCTATTGTCATATTATCTTTTATATACTTTAAAGCTTCCTTTGCACATCTTCTTTTCACTTTTCATCTCTCCTATTTACAGCTTATCATCAGCAATTGATTGTTCATGCCTACTTAAGTTATCATAGACATCCTCTTTTCCTACAGTCAGGAATAAGTATAGTATTTCTATTACTGTCATAGCTGATATTCTTGAAAAATAATATTCATCTAAAAACAATTTTTCTCTAGTAGCCGTTGTGATATGATAATCACTTATTTTAGCTAATGGTGAATTAGCACTATTAGTAATCGATATTACTTTAGCTTCTTTTTTATGAGCTACTTCTGCTACATTTAATAATCTTTTAGATGCTCCTGAATTAGAAATTACTATCACAACATCTTCTTTTGTTAAATTATAAGTATATGCAATTTGTGTTTCCCAAATTGTATTAGCTACTGCTGGTATGCCAATTTGATTAAATTTATAACTTCCATCCATTGCAACTGGTATTGTATTACCTACCGCTGCAAATTGAATACTTCTGGCTCCACTTATCAACTTTATAATTCTGAGTAAATTCTCTTCATCTATCATAGATACAGTTTGGCTTAATTCCTCTACTTTATTAGCTAAAATGTTCTGTAATGATTTCTTGATATTATTTTGGTTAACATCTCCAGAAGCAGTTACTTCTGATTCACAACCTTTAACTAATTCTTTTGCAAGAGTAATCTTTAGATGATGAAACCCCTTCACATTACACTTTTTACAAAACCTAGAAACAGTTGCCTCACTAGTACCTGCTGCTTCAGCTAATTCTGCAATTGTTAATTCAACTACTTTAGAAGAATTATTTAAAATATAATTTGCAATTTTCTTTTCTGCATCAAAGAAATTATTATACTCAGCAAAAATTCTATCCCTAATTGTTTTATTTTCCATATGAAATTTCCTTTCATCATTTAGTATATTTTTAGTATATCAAAGAAATTAAATTTCGTAAATAATCATACCAAGAAATTAAATTTCTTGGTATTGCATAATATCTTATACCTATGTTAATTCTTTTTTATATACAAACTTATAATATTTAATATGAAGGGGCTGTATCAAAAAAAATTTGATATTTGCCGATAAAGAAAAGGAAGTTCGAATTTGAACTTCCTTTTTTGCGCATAGTAATAATATGAAAAACTTCACAAAAAATGTGATTCCTATGCAACAAATAGGATTTGCATT
>NZ_JACOOP010000038.1:0-36107 GCF_014287725.1 Clostridium sp. NSJ-49
AATGCAAATCCTATTTGTTGCATAGGAATCACATTTTTTGTGAAGTTTTTCATATTATTACTATGCGCAAAAAAGGAAGTTCAAATTCGAACTTCCTTTTCTTTATCGGCAAATATCAAATTTTTTTTGATACAGCCCCTTTTTTGTTTATATCTAATGTTTTAAAAGGAAAAGTTTGATTATTAACTAACTTAATTAAGTGTTTCATAATGTACATAAATGTGGATTTTATATATTTAAACCAAATAAAAAAGAAAAAAATGGATTTAATAGAAAAAATAATTGACTAAAATTGTTAAATATAATACAATAATTTCGAACTGGTTTTAGAACATGTTCTATATTTGAGGGGGGAATTACAAGTGAAAAGAAAAAAATTAAGCACTGTTATTATTAGTGCACTAATGACTTTAACTATTGCCACAGGTTTAGTTGGCTGTGGACAAAAATCAACTTCAGAAGATTCAGCTATTACTTTTAAAGCTGGTACTTATGAAGCAACAGCGAAAGGGCATAATGCAGATTTAAAATTATCTGTTACTGTCGATGAAACATCTATTAAGGAGATAAATATTTTAGAGCATAATGAATCTCCTGGAATATCAGACCCAGCGTTTGAGAAAGTTCCAAATGAAATAATTGAGACACAAAGTGTAAATGTAGATAGCGTTTCAGGGGCAACTGTTTCAAGTATGGCTATAATAACAGCTGTAACAGAAGCACTTAAGCAATCAGGAGTAGATATAGATGCTTTAAATAAGAGAGCAGAAGGAAATGCTGTCGAAGTTGAAGATATCGAAAAAACTACTGACGTTCTTGTAATCGGTGCAGGGGGAGCAGGTATGGCTGCTGCAGTTACAGCGCACCAAAATGGAGCTGAAGTATTAATAATTGAAAAAATGGGTAAAGTTGGTGGTAATACTATGATATCTGGTACTGCTTACAATGCTGTTGACCCAGTGAGACAAAAAGCACAAGGAATAGAGGACTCAGTTGAAAAGCATTATGAGCAAACTTTAGAGGGTGGAGACAATTTAGGAAATCCAGAATTAGTAAAGACACTTACTGAAAATGCTTACTCAGGAATTGAGTGGCTTGAAAGTTTAGGCATGCAATTTAAGGATGAGGTATTCACTGTTTTAGGTGGATTATGGCCAAGAGCTCATAAACCAGTTTTACCTTTAGGTACAGGATATTTTGAACAAGCATATATGCCATATTTAGAAGAAAATAATGTGGAAGTTATGCTAGAAACAAAAGCTACTGAACTTATCGTAGAAGATGGAAAAGTAGTTGGAGTTATAGCTGAAGGTTCTAAAGGAAATAAAGTAACTATAAAAGCAAATAACGGTGTAATATTAGCTACTGGCGGATTTGGTGCTAATGTTGAGATGAGACAAGAATATGATGGTATTTGGGGAACTTTAGATGAATCAATAGGTACTACTAATCATCCAGGAGCTACTGGAGATGGTGTTGTTATGGCTGAAGCTATAGGTGCTGAATTAGTGGGTATGGATAAAATTCAATTACTACCAATGGGTGATCCTGAAACAGGAAGTCTTACTGGTAATATAGAGCAAGGCGTTGAAGATCGTATATTTATTAACAAAGAAGGTAATAGATTTGTTGATGAAGGTGAACGTAGAGACGTTATGACTAAAGCTTTATTTGAGCAAACTGATGACTTTATGTGGATAGTTGTTGACCAACACTCATATCCAACAGGAGATACAAAAAATAACTTTAACGAAACTATAGATGAGTTAGTTGAAGCAGGAAGAGCTTATAAAGCTGATACTTTAGAAGAATTAGCTGAAATGATGGGTGTAGATAAAGATAACTTTATAAATGCTGTTAATAAATTTAATGAAGCTGTTGATGGAGCAGAAGATGAGTTTGGAAGAACTTTATTTGCGAATAAAATAGATACAGCACCATTCTATGCAGCAGCTAGAAAGCCAACAGTTCACCATACAATGGGTGGAGTTAAGATAAACACTAATGCTGAAGTTGTAAATACTAATGGAGAAGTTATTTCAGGATTATTCGCAGCTGGAGAAGTAACAGGAGGAATCCACGGATCAAATAGATTAGGTGGAAATGCTCTTGCAGATATAACTGTATTTGGAAGAATTGCAGGTGAAAATGCAGCTAAAGCAAACAAATAAGAATATAAGCAGATAATAGTTAATCCCCTAAATTGATTATTATTATATAGGCCATAGAAGTTTTCTTCTATGGCCTAATTTATTTAATTGAATAGATAAAGTAAAGTGGTGATTATAGGTACCTTATGATAAAATAGTATAAAATATTAAATAGAATGCAAGAGTATTTCAGGAGTATAGATATGAGCAAATGCACTAGAAAGCAAATAGAAAAAAGAAAACAAATAATTGAGGCTACAAAGAGCATTATGGATGAAATAGGATTTGAAAATGTAACGGTAAGAGGTATATGCAAGGCAGCTAATATTTCTATAGGAACTTTTTATCATTATTTTAATGATAAAGGAGATATAATAATTCAATTATATACAAGTGTTGATGAGTATTTAAGCGAGATTGAGATAGAAAAATTAAGTGATGAAGATGAACTAAAAAATATAATTACATTTTCAGAAGAGTATGGTAGATTCGTAGCTGATAGTGGGTTAAGTGTAGCAAAACAAATATTTGGAGCAGCAATTAATACTGAATCTGATCAGATTTATAGATCTATAGAAAGAGATATAAATAGGATTATATTTAACATAATAAAAAGGGCTAAAGAAAAAGAACAAATTAATACTGACTTTAGTACAGAAGAAATTTCAAATATGATATTAATAAATATTAGAGGAATAGTTTTTGATTGGTGTAAGTTCCAGGGGCAGTATGATTTAGTTGCACAAATAAGAAATAGTATCAGTATATTTGTAAGAGGCATTAAAAGATAGTAAAAATATTTTATAAAAATTAAAGAAGTAGCCTTTGTATTAGCAAAGATTAATATAGTATATAATATTAATTGTATATAAATATAATAAGGGAAGTTGGTGAAATATTGGGAGCGTATATATTTTTAGCAGCATTAATATTTTTTATAAATATGGTATTAGTGTTCTCGTTAATATTTATTGAGAGGAAAGAGCCTGATACTACATGGGCATGGTTATTGATATTATTAATATTACCAGGTATAGGGTTTATAATATATTTAATGTTTGGCCAAAATCTAAGTAGACAAAAATTGTTTAGGGAAAAAAAGATAATAGATAAAGTTAAGACTAAAGCAGTAAAAGAGAAACATGAATTATCTAAAAAGGATGATAAAAAGTTTATAGATAATTATAAGAGCTTAATACTTATGAATTATAATCATTCAGGGTCAATATTTACTAATGGAAATGATGTTAAAACTTATATAAATGGAGAGGATAAGTTTAGAGATCTATTTAATGATATAAGAAACGCTAAAAAATTTATACATATAGAGTACTATATCTTTAGATTTGATGATTTAGGAAAAGCTTTGATAAATGAGCTTAAGTTAAAAATTGAAGAAGGTGTAGAAGTAAGATTATTAGTAGATGGAATGGGCTCTAAGAGTCTTAAAAAGAAAGAAATACGATATATTGAAAGCATAGGAATCAAATTTTCAGTATTTTTCCCAGGAATATTACCTCATATAAATACCCGTATAAATTATAGAAACCATAGAAAAATAGTTGTAATAGATGGAGATATAGGTTATGTTGGTGGATTTAATGTAGGAAACGAATATGTAAATAGAGGAAAACAGTTTGAGTTCTGGAGAGATACTCATATAAGGGTTCAAGGTGAGGCTGTAAATGAATTAAATAAGAGATTTATCTTGGATTGGGATTATGCTGCAGAGGAAAATATAAATGATATGACGGAGTTTTTCCCAGAGCATAAGATTTATGGAGATGTAGGTATGCAAATAGTATCTTCTGGGCCAGACCATATGGAAGAGTATATTAAGAATGCATATATGAAAATTATTAATGATGCCAAAGAATATGTATATATTCAAACACCATATCTAGTTCCAGATGGACCTGTTATAGAAGCATTAAAGATATCAGCATTATCAGGCGTTGATGTAAGGATAATGGTTCCTGGAAAGCCAGATCACTTTTTTATGGAATGGATGTTAAGTGCTAATATTGGACTATTACTTGATTATGGAATTAAATTTTATAGATATCAAAAAGGCTTTATACATGCAAAAACTATAGTATCAGATGGAAAAGTATGTAGTATTGGGACAGCGAATTTGGATATAAGAAGCTTTAAATTAAACTTTGAAGTAAATGCTATTATGTATAATGAGGAAATATCAAAAGAACAAGAAAATATTTTTTATAAAGATCAAGAAAAGTGTAAGCTTGTCACCAAGAAAGAGTACGATAATAGAAGTAGATCCCTTAGAATTAAAGAGTCATTAATAAGGCTAATTGCTCCTATCTTATAAAATGCGTGTTGACAATATGGTTAAAATTGGTATAATTAACACAAGAGAAAAATAAAACATTATACGAGGTATTATTATGAAAGGATTAAGAAAAGAATTATTTGCAAAATTATATAGCTATTTTTACTTTTTTATGTTCTGGGGCTTTTATTTTAGCGCTGGCTATTTCTTTTGCAAAAATAAATATAATTCTATCTTAATGGGAGTATAATAATAGTACACATTTTTATAATGTTATATAAATAAGTGTTAATAATTTTGTTATATCAAAGAGAACTCATTAAGAGTTCTCTTTTTATATTTAAACTCCAAATTTAAATTTGGCTAGTTTGAAATACTCCTACGAACGTATGTGAGTAGCGAGTTTCATTTAAATAGTAAATTTTTAATTTGGAAAGCTTATAGCACACCTACGAGTGAATGCGAGTAGTGTGTTTCATTTAATTATTGACTAAATAAAAGGGGGCAATTTAAATGGTTGTAATTTTAAAACCAAAAACAAGTACAGAGGAGATTAATAAATTAACTAAGGACTTAGAGTCAAAAGGGGTTACAGTTAATCCTGTAATTGGAACAGAGCTTATTATTTTAGGATTAGTAGGAGATACAAGTAAAATAGATCCATGTTATATTGAAGCTAATCCTTATGTAGAGAGAGTAATGCATGTTCAAGAGCCTTTTAAGAAAGCAAATAGAATGTTTCATCCAGAAGATAGTATTATAGATGTAAATGGAAATACTATTGGTGGAAGAAAGATTTCTATTATTGCGGGACCTTGTTCTGTTGAAACTGAAGAACAAATATTAACTGTAGCAGAAGATGTTAAGAAATATGGGGCAAGTTTCTTAAGAGGGGGAGCCTTCAAGCCAAGGACTTCACCTTATAGTTTCCAAGGGTTAAAATATGATGGATTGGAGCTATTAAAGATAGCTAGAAAACAAACAGGATTACCTATAGTGACAGAGATAATGTCACCATATGATATAGATATATTTGCTGAGAATGTAGATGTAATTCAAGTTGGAGCAAGAAATATGCAAAACTTTGACCTTTTAAAAGAACTTGGTAAAATAAATAAACCAATACTTTTAAAGAGAGGTTTATCAGCTACCATAGAAGAATTACTTATGAGTGCTGAATATATAATGGCAGGTGGTAATGAGAATGTAATTCTTTGTGAAAGAGGAATAAGAACATTTGAAACTTATACTAGAAACACTTTAGATTTAAGTGCGATACCTGCAATTAAAAAGTTAAGCCATTTACCGGTAATAGTAGATCCAAGCCATGCTACAGGAAAGTGGTGGATGGTTGAGCCTTTAGCAAAAGCTGCAGTTGCAGTAGGTGCAGATGGACTTATAATAGAAGTACACAATGACCCACAAAAAGCATGGTGTGATGGACAACAATCAATTAAACCGGAATTATTCAGAAATATTATGAATGATTTAAGAGTAATAGCAGAGGCAGTTGGTCGCGAAATTTAGGAGGAGTAAAAATGGATTTAGTTGTTGATTTAGGGGAAAGAAGCTATCCTATTATAATAGAAGATGGATTATTAGATAGAGTTGATGTTGAGATAAAGAAAGTCTTTAATGGTAATAAGATATTTATATTAACTGATAATAATGTTAATAAGTATTATGGAGATGTTATTTATTCAAAACTAGAAGAAGTAGGTTATGAAGTTAAAAAACATGTATTACCTGCTGGTGAAGAAAGTAAGAGCTTCTTTACCTTACCAGAGGTTTATAATTCATTATTAGAATTTAATCTTACTAGAAGTGATTTGATAATTACTTTAGGTGGTGGAGTAATTGGAGACCTTGGAGGGTTTGTTGCATCAACTTATCTTAGAGGTGTTAGCTTTGTCCAAATACCAACATCACTTTTAGCTCAGGTTGATAGTAGTGTTGGAGGGAAAGTTGCAGTTGATTTAGAAAAAGGAAAAAATCTTGTAGGTAGCTTCTATCATCCTAAGTCAGTACTAATAGATCCATTAGTATTAAAGACTTTAGATAAGAGATTCTTAATTGATGGAATGGCTGAAGTTATTAAGTATGGATGTATAAAGGATAAAGAACTTTTTAAATATCTTGAAAATATTAATGATTATAATGAATTAATCAACAATATTGGAATTATTATCCACAGATGCTGTGGTATAAAAAGGGAAGTTGTGGAAAAAGATGAGAGAGATAATGGAGAAAGAATGTTATTAAATTTCGGTCATACTATAGGTCATGCAATAGAGCAATATTATAATTACTCTAAATATACTCATGGAGAAGCTGTGGCTATAGGAATGTATAATATTTCTCTTATAAGTGAAAAGTATGGTCTTACACAGGTAGGTACAAGTGTGAAAATAAGAAGTATTTTAGAAAAATATGACCTTCCATATAATATGGATATTGATATAGAAAATATTTTAGATACTATGAATTTAGATAAAAAGAAATTAGGTAAAAAGTTAAATTTAATTATTTTAAAGGAAATAGGAAAATCTGAAATTTATAAAACTACAAATGAGTTTTTCAAAAAGTAAAGGTGAGATATTATGGCAGATTTAAAAGTATATCCATCAAAATTAGAAGGAAGTATAAAAGTACCTCCTTCTAAGAGTATGGCACATAGAGCGATAATTTGTGCAGGTCTTAGTGATGGAAAAAGTAAAATTGATAATATAGATTATTCTGATGATATAATTGCAACTATTGAAGGGATGAAAGCTTTAGGTGCTAATATTATTAAAAAAGGTGACAGTTTAGAGGTAGAAGGCATATATTCATCTTCATTAAATAGAAAAGTAGAGAGAGTTATTGATTGTAATGAGTCAGGGTCTACTTTAAGATTTTTAGTTCCAATAGCATTATTAATCCCTGGTAAAAGTAAATTCATAGGAAGAGGTAATTTAGGGAAAAGACCTTTAAAGACTTATTATGAAATATTTGATAAGCAAGGAATTAAATATTCTTATGAAAATGAAAAGCTTAATCTAGATGTAGAAGGAAATTTAAAAGGTGGAGAGTTTTATGTTGAAGGTAATGTAAGTTCTCAATTTATTACTGGATTACTTTTTACACTTCCATTATTGAAGGAAGATTCAAAAATAGTAATAACTACAGAGATGGAATCTAAAGGATATATTGATTTAACACTATCAGCTATGAAAGAGTTTGGAATTGATATAATTAATAATGATTATAGAGAATTCATTATAAAAGGAAATCAAAAGTATACTTCTAGAGATTATAGAGTTGAAGGTGATTATTCTCAAGGAGCATTCTTCTTATGTGCAAATGCATTAGGGAATGATATTGAAGTAAAAGATTTATCTCTTAAATCCCTTCAAGGAGATAAAGAAGTAGTAGATATATTAGAGAGAATGGGTGTTGAATTTATCAATTCTGAAAATGGTATTAGAAGCAAAGTTAAGAATGAAATTAATTCAACGATAATAGATGGATCTCAGTGTCCAGACATAATACCAGTACTAGCTGCAACGGCTGCGTTGGCAAAGGGAAGAACAGAAATAATAAATGCGAGTAGGCTAAGAATTAAAGAGTGTGATAGATTAGCTGCCGTAAATAGCGAATTATCAAAGCTTGGAGTAAATGTGGTAGAAAATGAAGATGGACTAATTATTGATGGTATTGATAGTTTAGATGGTGGTATTGAAGTTTGGAGCCACAAAGATCATAGGATAGCAATGACATTAGCAATAATTGCTACTAGATGTAAGAATCCTATAATTATAAAGGATTATGAATGTATAGCTAAATCTTATCCAAATTTTTTTGAAGACTATAAAATGTTAGGAGGTAAAGTAGATGAGTGGAATGTGGGGAAGTAAAATAAAGATATCTATATTTGGTGAATCCCATGGAAATGCTATAGGAATAAATATTGATGGATTACCTAGTGGGTTAGAATTAAATTTAGAAGATATAGCTTATGAAATGAGAAGAAGAGCTCCAGGTAAGAGTCCATTATCTACAGCTAGAAGTGAAGAAGATATTCCAGAAATATTGAGTGGATATTTTAATGGAAAAACTACAGGAACACCTCTTTGTGCAATTATAAGAAATACTAATACAAGATCAAAGGATTATAGTCTTTTAAAGGATGTAATGAGACCAGGTCATGCAGATTATAGTGGAAATATTAGATATAACGGTTTTAATGATTATAGAGGTGGAGGGCATTTTTCGGGAAGAATAACTGCACCTTTAGTTTTTGCAGGAGCTATATGTAAGCAAATATTAAAAGAAAAAGGTATAGTAGTAGCAGCTCATGTTAAGTCAATAAAGGATATTAAAGATAAGAGTTTTCTTGATTCAGATATAGATTTAAATTCTGTAGAGGCATTAAAAACTTTTGAGTTACCTTTAATAGATAAAAGTATTGAAGAGAATATGAGAAAAGAAATATTAGAAGCTAAGGAAGATATGGATTCAGTAGGTGGAACTATTGAATGTGGTGTATTTGGAATAAATCCAGGTGTAGGAGATCCATTTTTTGATTCAGTAGAATCAACATTAGCTCATCTTTTATTCTCAGTACCGGCTGTAAAAGGTGTTGAATTTGGACGAGGATTTGAATTGACTAATATGAGAGGTTCTCAGGCTAATGATGAGATATATTATGAAGATGGAAAAGTTAAAACTAGAACTAATAATAACGGTGGAATATTAGGGGGAATAACTAACGGTATGCCAATAATATTTACAACTGCCATAAAACCAACTTCATCTATTGGAAAAGAGCAGAAAACAGTAAATATTAATACAAAAGAAAATACAATATTAAAGGTTGAAGGAAGGCATGACCCTTGTATAGTTCAAAGAGCTATCCCAGTGATAGAGGCTGTTACTGCAATTGGAATATTAGAGCTATTATCGTAAAGTGAAAAGTTTAGATTGCGCAAAAGGTAAAAGGATTACCCTTGGTAATAGAGAAAAGTTTTGCTATACGAAAGGGGAAAAGTTGCCTAAGACAAGATTATGGTTTTGATTTGCAAAAGGTGATAGATTCCATTTGAATAGTGATGCTTTTGCTTTGCAAAAGGTAAAATAATTGCAGTTGGAAATTGAGATAGAGGAATGAACGTAGAGAAATATAAATAGAAGTGAGGTGGAGATTATGGATCTTTCAGATTATAGGAAGGAAATTGATGAGATAGATGAAGAGATGACTAGGCTTTTTGAAAGGAGAATGGATATCTCTGTTAAGGTTGCAGAATATAAAATTAATAATAAATTACCTATCTTTAATGGTGGAAGAGAAGCTGAAGTAATTCATAAAAATGTTAAAAGGTTAAAAAATTCAAGCTATGAATCATTAATAAGAAAGTATTTTAATCATTTAATGGAGTTAAGTAGAGCACTTCAACAAAGGAGATTTAATGAATGTAATAATTGCTCTACAGAAGCAAATGGAAAAATTAGAGATGGTAAGTTAGGATTTCAAGGTTTAGAAGGCTCTTTCAGTGAAGAAGCAATGATAAAGTATTTTGGAGAAGAGAGAGAAACATCTCACTATGAAACTTTTGAAGACGTATTTGAAGCTTTAAAAAATAATGAAATAGATTATGGAATTTTACCGGTAGAAAACACTTCAACTGGTGCTATAACAGAAGTTTATGACCTTATGAATAAATATGGTTTTTATATAGTTGGAGAAGAGTGTATTAAGATAAATCAACATCTTATAGGATTAGAAGGAGCTACTTTAGATAATATAAAGGAAGTTTATTCACATCCACAAGGTTTTCAACAAAGTAGTGAATTCTTGAAAACTAATAAACAGTGGATATGTATACCTTACTACAATACAGCAACAAGTGTTAAAAAAGTATATGATTTAAATGATATAACAAAAGCAGCTATAGGAAGTGAAAGAGCTGCTAAGCTATATGGGCTTAAAATATTAGCTCATAATATAAATAACCAATATGAGAATCAGACTAGATTTTTAATAATAGGTAGAAATTTAGAATTTGATGAAAATTCAGATAAAGTAAGTGTTGTTTTTTCATTAGAAGATGAAGTGGGAACATTATATAGTCTCTTAAAGCACTTTGCAGAAAATAACATAAACTTAAAGAATATTGAATCAAGACCAATTAAGAACTCACCTTGGAAGTATTTATTGTATGTAGATTTTGAGGGGAATTTAAATAGTATTGAAGTTAAAAATGCTTTGAAATTAATTCAAAAGAATAGTGGGTATTTTAAGTTGCTTGGTAATTATAAAAAATTTAGCTAATTAGGAGTTAATGTTATGGATTTTTTTGGGCTATTAGGAGAAAAATTAAGTCATAGTTTATCACCTGAAATTCATGGTACTATATTGAAAAGTATAGATAAATGTGGAGAGTATAAGCTTTTTGAAATAGAAAGAGATAAATTAGGTGAATTTATTGAAGCAGTTAAGCTTTTTAATGTAAGAGGATTTAATATTACTATACCTTACAAACAAGAAATAATGAAATATTTAGATTTTGTATCTGAAGAAGCTAAAAGAATTGGGGCTGTTAATTCTGTAGTATTAAAAGATAATAAACTATATGGATATAACACAGACTACTTTGGATTTGGAGCTACTTTTGAGAGGAAAAAAATTACTTTTAAAGATAAGATAGCAGTAATCTTAGGAACAGGTGGAGCTTGCAAAGCAGCTTTAACATATATTTTAGATAATGAAATAAAAGAATTATATTTAGTTAGTAGAAATCCGAAGGATGTAAGCTTGAATGTGGATGATAAGAGGTTGAAAGTTATTAGCTATGATGAATTAAAGTGTATAAAAGGCAATATTATTATTAACTCTACGCCTGTTGGCATGTATCCTAATAAAGATAGATGTCCGATAGGAAAGGATATAATTGATAATTATGATGTAGTAATGGATCTTATATATAATCCATTAGAAACTAAATTTTTAGAGTATGGAAGAGAGAAAGAAAAGATAACTTTAGATGGTCTTTATATGTTAGTAGCTCAAGCTGTAAAAGCTCAGGAGATATTCCAAGAAATTAATATTGATGATGAGATAATAGATAATATATACCGAGACTTACAAGATAAATTTAAGTAATTGAGGGTGTTATTATGGAAAAGACTAAAAAAAATATTCTTTTAATAGGAATGATGGGTTGTGGTAAGACAACGTTGGGAAAGATATTAGCTAAAAAATTATCTTATGACTTTATTGATATGGATAGTTATATTGAAGAAATATCAAATGATACAATTTCTAATTTATTTAAAGTAAGTGAAGATAATTTTAGAAATTGGGAAACAGAGAGCTGTAGAAGATTAAGTAAACTAAAAGGGACTGTTATTTCAGCTGGTGGAGGAATAATAAAAAAAGATATTAATATGAAGCTATTTGATGAAAATAGTATAATAGTTTTTATAGATAGACCAATAGAGAACATTTTGGAAGATATAGATGTATCTAAAAGACCTTTACTGTCTGATGGAAAAGAAGTATTATATAAGCTAAAAGAAGAAAGATATGATTTATATAATAAGTATTGTGATTATAGGATTGTTAATGATGGAAGTATAGAAGAGGCTTTATATGGAATTGTTGAAGTTATTGAGAAGAATTAAAGTAAAGTGCGAATCACTTTGGTGAAAAGTTTGACTACGTCAAAAAGGAAAAAGTCACTGACATGACAGTGAAAATATTGCTTATGGCAATAGTGAAAAATGTTTATATTGGTACTTTTCACTTTAACTTAAGTTAACTTTTTACTGCTACAACAGTATCTTATTCATCTCGATGTAGTCGACTTTTCACTGTGAAGTTTGCTTCGCACTTTATTTAGGAGGCGGGATTTTAAGTGAAGGTAATGGTAATAAACGGACCTAATTTAAACATGGTTGGAGTTCGTGAAAAAGGTATTTATGGTACTAGAAGCTTTGAAGATATATGTGATTATATAAAAGATGAAGCTAATAAAAGAAATATAGAAGTAGAGCTTTATCAAAGTAATATAGAAGGGGATATAATAAATCAAATTCATAAATGTTACTATGAAGATTTCGATGGTATTATTATAAACCCAGGAGCTTATACGCATTATAGTTATGCAATACATGATGCTATAAAAAGTGTAAATATAAACACTGTAGAAGTTCATCTATCTAATATACACGCAAGAGAAGAGTTTAGACATAAATCTGTAACAGCACCAGCATGCATAGGACAAATATGTGGGTTTGGAGAAATTGGGTATATCTTAGCAATGGATGCGTTAAAAAAAGTTAATAGTTAAGAATTAACAAATAAGAGTTAAGAATGAAACTATTAACTATTCATTATAAAAAGGAGTGATAGTATGATAGTTGTAATGAATCCAAATGTAACAGATTCAGATATAGATATTGTAAAAAAAGAGTTAGAAAGTAAGGGGTTAAGCGTTCATTTATCACAAGGAAGTACTTATTGCATAATTGGAATAGTTGGAGATGCTTCAAATATAGATCCAGATAAGTTATTAACTTTTGATGGAGTAGATAAGGTACTAAAAGTACAACATCCTTTTAAGAAAGCAAATAGATTATTTAAGCCAGAAGATTCTATAGTTAAAGTAGAAAATACTTTAGTCGGAGGAAATAATTTAGGAATTATGGCAGGACCATGTTCTGTAGAAAGTGAAGAACAAATAATAGATATTGCTAAAAAAGTTAAGGCTTCAGGTGCAAACTTCTTAAGGGGGGGAGCATTTAAGCCAAGAACTTCACCATATAGCTTCCAAGGATTGGAGCTTGAAGGATTAAGATTATTAAAGTTAGCAAAAAAAGAAACTGGACTTCCTATAGTTACAGAAATAATGTCAACAGATTACATAGATGATTTTGTTAGAGAGGTAGATGTAATTCAAGTTGGTGCAAGAAACATGCAAAACTTTGACCTTTTAAAACAATTAGGGAAAACTAACAAGCCTATTTTATTAAAAAGAGGATTATCAGCGACCATTGAAGAATGGTTAATGTCAGCTGAGTACATAATGGCTGGTGGTAATGAAAATATTATTCTTTGCGAAAGAGGAATAAGAACTTATGAGGGATATACAAGAAATACTTTAGATTTAAGTGCAGTTCCTGTAGTAAAGAGATTATCACATTTACCAATTATAGTTGACCCAAGTCATGCAGCAGGATATTGGTATTTAGTTGAGCCGTTAGCAAAAGCTGCAATTGCGGCAGGAGCAGATGGACTTATGATAGAAGTTCATAATAATCCACAATGTGCTTTAAGTGATGGACAACAATCTATAAAACCAGAATCATTTGACCAACTTATGAAGAAGATTAAGGTGTTGGCTGAAATGGAAGGAAAAAGAATTTAATATAGTTAATAGTTAAAAGATAAGAATAAATAGTTATAGCTAATACTATACAAAAGTTTTTATAAATTAATTTTAAAGTCAGCGTAAGCTGACTTTCTTCATACATTATTAACTATTAATCGTTAAGTGAATAAAAGGGGGCTATTTATGAATATTGTTATAATAGGACTTGGTGTGATTGGCGGAGGATATGCTATGGCATTAAAGGAAGCTGGTTATACTGAAGTATATGGGGTAGATAATAACATAGAAACATTAGAAAAGGCTAAGTTTTTAGGAATAATTAAAGAAGGTTGCCTTACAGGTGAAAGTGTTATTCCTAAGGCAGATTTAATAGTTTTGGCTGTTTATCCTGATTTAGTTAAAAAGTTTATTCAAAATAATATAAAGTTATTTAAAGATGGATTAGTTATTACTGATGTAACAGGAATTAAGGAACCTTTTATAGAGGAAGTAACAGAGATACTTCCAGATAATATAGATTTTGTTTTTGGACATCCTATGGCAGGACGAGAAAAAAAGGGAATAGATTATGCTACTAATACTGTATTTAAAGGAGCGAATTATCTTATAACTGTAACTCCAAAAAATAAAGAGAAAAATATAAGTTTAATTGAAGATTTAGCATATAAGATGGGCTTTAAAAGGGTTAAGAAAATAAGTCCAGAATATCATGATGAAATGATTGCTTTTACGAGTCAACTTCCACATGCATTAGCTGTGGCATTGATTAATAGCGATATAGAAGGTAGAGATACTGGAAGCTTTATTGGTGATAGTTATAGAGAATTAACTCGTATAGCTAATATTAATGAGACACTTTGGAGTGAACTATTTTTAGGGAATAAGAATAATTTAATTGTATCAATAGAAAATTTCCAAAGGGAGCTTGAAAGTATAAAAGAATGTATTAAGAACGATAATAAAGAGGGTCTAGAAAAATTATTTATAAAATCCACAAAGAGAAGAGAAAATTTATAAATTTTAGGAGGGTATTTATGTATTGTGAGAACTGTGGAATGGTAGTGAGTGATAATAGTAATTTTTGCTCAAATTGTGGGGCTAAAGTTAAAAAGCCTATACTAAAATGTAGTAACTGTGGAGCAGATGTTAAAGAATATGATACTGTCTGTGAAAAATGCGGACAAATAATAGAGCGAAAAACAAGCAATCATACTAAAAGCTCTACAGATGTAGAAGTATCATCAGTTAACTCAAATGCAAATAGCAACAGTACAGCTCAAAATACAAATGTTAATAAAAAACAAAAGTCTAAAGTTGTTGCTGGGATTTTAGGTGTTTTAGTTGGACCTTTCGGAGTTCATAGATTTTACTTAGGATATATAGGTATAGGAGTACTTCAATTAATATTAACATTTTTAAGTTTTGGATTAGCAAGTCTTTGGGGATTTATAGAAGGTATATTAATTCTTTGTGGTGTTGGAATCACAGAAGATGCTGATGGAGTACCACTTTCGGACGATTAAAATCGTGGTGAAAGGTTCCTACGGCAGATAAAAGGTCAGTTATGCTGAGGTGAAAAATTAGTTGCACTAAAATGAAAAATAATCTTTTACGAAGTAAAATAGGGAAAAATTTTGAGTTTGCATAAGTAAAAAGGGCGATTAACGCCCTTTTGTTTTACCTTGTATTCCTCTTTCGGCTAATATATCGTAAATAGTTTGAGAAGTTGTATCTTCTAATGTATATCCTAATAGCTTAACTATTTCTTCAAGTTTTTCAACAGAAGTTGTTTCGATTTCTAGGTAAGGAAAAGGACAGAAGCTTTTATCATTTATATCTATTTCTACAAGTGAATCATTAATTTTATAGCTTTCTCTATATTTGGATATAGACTCTTGAAGTTTAAGTCCTAAAGAAGTGAAAATTCTTCTAGCCATTTCTTTATTATCAACTATAACCTCATTTTCTTCCATAACTTTAAATGTATCTTGACTTAACATTTTTTTAGTAGTCATAAAAACTGTCTCTTTACCTTGTATTCTATCTACTGTAGTTCTTATTCTAGCATATCCTTTAGCAGATAAAAGTCTACCATCTTCAAAATCATATATTTCATTTACTTGGTCTTCAGATTTAACTTTTTCTCCACCAAGTGAAATCAGTTTATTTCTTATATCATCAACATCAATATCTACGATTCTTGTTTCTAATTCTTTCATTCAAAATACTCCCTTCAAATGTCATTAAAAATATTATAAACTAATGCTATAATAATAGCTATAATAATATATGTTTGACTACAATAGTAAGAGGTGTAAGGTATGGAATACATTAATGATATAAATATTCAAGAAGCTGTGATACATATTTTAGATAGTAATAGCGATGAGCCTATCTTAAATGAGTATAATTTAGAGTTGACTGAAGATATTTATAAATTTTTATATAGGCATATTGAGAAATGCTTAAAGGATGAAGAGTTAAAGACAGCTGTATTTAATCCAGAAAGAAATATAGTAAAAGAAATAGTACAGGATTATTTAAATGGAATAGATAAAGATATGATAACTTTATCTAGAGAACTAGCAAGACAACTTTTCGTAATAATGAAGGGAAATGTAAACATACCATCTTGTGATTTGATAGTTGCATTTTTGATAACGGACCAAGGACCTTTAATAGCAATATTAAAGATGGATTATGTTAAAAACTTTACTCATCAAGTTGATTTTGTTGGGGATAAAATAGGAATCGGAATAGTACCTCAAGCAGCAGGTCTTCCAGGTAGTTCTCAAAGAATACAGAAGGCGGCATTTATTAAACCAATAAGAGATGATCAAAGATTTGATTTATGGGTAATTGATAAACAGAAGAAGAGTAAAGAGGATGATGAATATGGAGCAAACTATTTTTTAAATAGTTTCTTAGGTTGTACAATAGTTGCTAATAATAGAGATATGACAAAAACTTTCTTAAAGGCTGCAGAAACTTGGACTAGAAGTAATGTAACAGAGGATGCAGATAAGGCAGAAAGAATAAGAACTACTATAAAGAGTAAGCTAAAGGAAGAGGATTCAATAAGTATAGATGATATTTCAAATCAGCTTTTCAAAGAAGAGCCTAAAGCAAAAGAGGAGTTTGCTACATTTGTTAAAGGACATGGATTAGAAGATGAAATTGTAGTTGATAAAATGTGGGTTGAAAAGAAGCTAAAAAGAATTAGATTAAAAATAGATAAGGAAATTGATTTATATATTGATGAAGAGGCATATCATGATCCAACTAAATTTGAGATTCAAAGAAATGGTGATGGAAGTATAAATATGATTATAAAACATGTAATTAATTATATTGAAAAATAGAGTAAAACAATTGGTGGTATCGCAAAATAGATAAATATATTTTGCGATACCACCTTATATTTTTATATATTTAGGGAGTACACTATTTAATTACTTTGCAGCCTCAGTTAAACACTGAACAACAGCCTTCTTAATACGCTCTGAAGTTAAAGTAGCTCCAGATACTGCTTCCACATCTACAGAGTTTGTTTCAACTATTTTTGCAGGAATATCTTTGATAGCTCCAGATGCGACTGCTTCCGTTTCTTTGTTATCTCCTACAACAACCTCTGATATTTTACCATCAGCAATTGTTACATTTACAGTCATTGGACCTTCTTGTCCATCAACTGTTGCTTCATATTTTCCATCTTTAAGTTCTTTACTCATATCAAATTCATTTTCACTAGTTTTATCTTTAATAAATAATTCCTCATCTAACATGTTTTCAGCTGGTTTAACTTCGTAGCCAGTTGCAGGTTCAGTTGACATAGCATGTCTAGCAGCTAAACGACCAAATGCTACTGGTCCCATAACTCCTGTACCACCAGAAACGAATTTACCCCAGATACCACCTACAACTTCTCCAGCAGCGTATAAACCAGGAATTGCAGTACCAGATGCATCTAATACTTGTAAATCTGTATTAGTTTGAATTCCACCTAAAGTCATTATACATAAAGCATTAAGACGTACTGCATAGTACTTTTGACCTTCTATTTTGTTGTTAGCTAATTTAAATGTGTTGAAGTTTTCATCATAACTACGACCGAATTCATCAGTTTCACCAGCTTCAACTGAAGCGTTGTATGAGTCTACAGTAGCTTGTAATTTCTCTACTGGAACTTCTATCATTTCAGCTAATTCTTCTAAAGAGTCTGCTTCATAAAGTGCGTGTTTTCCTGGAGCACCTTCAGCACCAAATCTTAAATCATACATACCAGCCGCATTATTAGCACGTAAGTCTTCTAATATTTTATCTGTGAATATATCAAATTGAACTGCATCTGGTTGTTCTTCAAGGGCAACTTCTCTTATTGATGGATTAGCTTCTGTTTCATTTACAAAACGCTCTCCCTCTTTATTTACAACTATACCACCAGTTTTCCAAGTGTAAGTTGAAGCTATAATTCCAGTTGTTGGATCATCTTTACTAGCAAGACCCATAGGGAACGTTGGTATATATCCCATTATTTCATCATCTTGTAAAGCTCCACCAACTTTTTGCATCATTAATAAACCATTTCCATCAGCTGTTGCTGGACTTCCAGTAATGTAGCTTCCACCATAAGTAGCGTATTTAGCCATAAGCTTATGGTTAGCAGAATATCCACCTGTAGCTACGATAATACCTTTTTTACTATTGTAACGAGTAACTTTTCCAGTTTGAGTATTTTCACCGCATACGCTAAGTACTTGACCTTCGTCGTTAGCAATTAAATCAGTAGCTTTTGTTAAGTATTCAACTTCAATTTTGCTGTTTGATTTAAGAAGGCCATCTAATACTTCATGTAATGGTGATTTATAATTAGTTTTATCTTTTGCTTGTGCTTTATAAGTACGTTGAATAGAGTAAAGTGCATGCTCAGGAGCAAAAACTGCACGATTTCCTTGCTGATCTTTCGTAAACTCATATTCGCTTAATCCATTATCCCAAAGCCATTGGAATGCATCCTTATCTTCTTCAACAAATATTTCAATCATTTCTCTATTAGGTTTTCCACCAAAGTCACTTCCAGTGTTCATTATATCTTCTACAAACGATTCAAGAGTATCTTCAATTCCATCTTCCTCTTGAATGATTGTTTCAGCAGCTGACATTGATCCACTAGTAAAGTTTAGTGATCCCCCAGTTTTATTAGTAGCTTCAAGAATAATAACCTTTTCAGCTCCATTGTTAACAGCCTCTAAAGCTGCAGATAAACCTGCTGCCCCTGCACCTACGATAACAAGATCTGCAGATTTCTCATCATCAAATTTAATTTCTTGTGTTTGTAGATTCGTATCATCATTACCAGATGTGCTTGTACATCCAGTAAACGAACCAACAGTAATTGCTACTGATAATAGTAGTAGTAAAGCTTTTTTTATCATTTAATTATTCCCCCTTATTGAATATGTTAACATAATAACATAATTGTATTTTTTTTAACAATAATATTTCTGTTTTAAAACTTATACAAATCATAACCAAACTTTCCAAAATAATGATATAATTAGAATTAATTTTATACATGAGGTGAACTATGAATAATAAAAAAATAAACTATTTTCCAGTGCTTGAAGAAGATCGTGTATCAAGGTATTTAGCAGCTCTTAAATATAAACTAATTACTTTTGGAATATGGCAGCAAAATGAAGATGTTCCCATGCATAATGAAGTTCTTGGACATTTTAAATTTATATATATAACTAATGGTTCTTGTACCCTGACTATAGGGAACGTAGACTATGAGGTTAAAAGTGGAGATACTCTATTATTTCCTCCTTTTATAACTTATCGTGCAACCTGTCATCAAGGTGAAGAGCTTAAATTTTATTTTTTACACTTTGATGTGGCTCCTGTTGACAAAAGAAATCTTTTAACCATGTTATTAGACTTACAGGATATTGCTATATACAAGGGGTTAATTACAGAGCGTTCTATAGCTAACCTTGGAAATCTTAATCAACAGCTTTTAGATAATAAACCTGGGATTTATTATAATATAAGCAACCTATTACATAGTACAATCTTTGCTGCTCTAAACGCTTCTGAACCAAGTGATTTATTAGGTCTAGCCAGTGAAGTAGCTGCAACAAATGAAGAACTTATAATTCAAGATTGTGCAAAATATATTGATACTTATATCCATGAACAAATACAAGTTGACGACCTTTGTCGCCATGTTAATGTATCACAAAGTTATCTATACAAATGTTTTACAACTGTTTTGGGAGTATCTACTAAGGATTTCATACAAAAGCATAAGCTGAGAAAAATAAGTGTAGAACTATTATCGAAAAGTATACCTTTACAAGAACTTGCAGATAAATATGGATTTTCCTCTGCAAATCATTTTAGTACAGTATTTAAGAAATATTATGGATGTTCCCCAAGTGTTTATAAACAAAAGCACCTAGAAAAGTTTAATTTAGAAAATAGTATATAATAAAAAAGCTAGCCTTTCTTCTGATTAGTGAGAAGAGGGACTAGCTTATTATTGTACGCTGATTGTGCTAGTAGATGAAACTAAAACATTAATTTAACTAATACAACCGTGACAATTTGAATAGAATATATTTATATATAAAAACTATTAAGTAGTGCATAAATATATTTTTTGATAGTTTTAAAATTAGAAGATATTCTCAATATTTGGAACCTGTAGTTCTTTCATGTGTTTAGTACTATATTTTAATAAATGAAGAGAAGCTTCACTTTCGCTTATATCATCATTTTCAAGGTATACTGAAAGCTTTAAAGCTTCATTTAACATAACATCATAATCCATATGGTTTATGTATATAGCGGCTATAGCACCTCTATCTTGAATCATATCAAATAAATCCATTGCTTTTTCAAAACTTACTTCTACATTATCAGTTTTTATTGACTCTTCCATTTCATCACAGATGTTAACTATATCAGTACAAAGACTTTTAAATTTAAAATCAGCATAAAACAAAAAAATAATTAAGGCTAAGAAAAGTGAAATTGAAATTAATGAATTTTTTATTTAAAACACCCCTTTTCATAGTCATCATACAGTTGGCATATAATTTTACCATTAGTATCTGTCATATATAGAAGTACATCCTTTATAGAATTTATTCCATGTTTTTTTAATTCAGCCTCTATCCAATATTTATTTTTACCACTAGTAGTTAAAGAATTCTTATTTACGTGGCCATCTAACACATAAATAACTGGAAGACGAGGTCTTTGATTGGAAGAACTACTAGTAGTTTTATTTGGACTATTACTTCCTTGAATATTAATAGTAGAAGTTCCGCTATTAGCAGGTGGTGAACTAGAAGAATTTGCCTTAGAAGAACTATTTTGACTAGAATCACCAGATGAGCTACTAGATTGCGATTGGTTTTCTTTAGATGAACTAGATTCTGAGGAAGCGTCATAAGTTAAAAAAGACATTTGCCCATTATTCTCTAATATCCCATATTCGATTTCATTTAAATCAAAATAGCCAGCTAATCGTAACTCTTCCATAAGTTCGTCTAAGTTAATCTGTTGACTTTTCAAAGCTTTAAAATTTATCTTACCTTTACAAATTAGTATACTTGGTTCACCTTCAAGAAATTTTCTTGCAGCTTGACTTTTTAATTGAAGCTGAGTTAATACAGTCTTAATAAATAGTAATGTTACAATAGGTATAATTCCTAAGATTAATGGTAATCTCGTGTCTTGCATTGGTAAAGCTGCTAAATCTGATATCATTATTGTTATTACAAATTCGTAAGGCTGAAGTTCTCCAATTTGTCTTTTTCCCATTAGTCTCATCACCAGTATTACTAACGCATATAAAAAGATAGTTCTAATTAATACAATAAACATTTAATCACCACCTCTATTTATGTATTATTAGTAAAAAGAAGTATTTTATTCTAAAAAATATGGTTAAAGTAAGCAAAAAAATTATAAATTAATAGAATAATAAATCATAAAGTATATAATAAAAGTATAGAATGGCAAGATTATAGATATAGAAAAGAGGAAGGAGGAATATTATGAATGAATACAAAATACAAATAGGGCAAGAACAATATGTAAACTGTAAAGAAGGAACTAAGTTTATAGATTTAGTTGGTAAATACTATAATGGTAAAGTGTTGGATATAGCTATATGTAAATTAAATAACAAATATTATGAATTGGGTGAAAATGTACCATGTTGTGGCAAGTTAACTATGATACCTTTTACTAGTGTTGATGGAATGAAGGTATATGCAAGGACGTTGCAATATGTTTTTATTAAGGCAACATTAGATTTATTTAAAGATGCAAAGATAGTTATACAACACAGTATAGATAAAGGAATATTTGGAGAGATTCATAAGATAACTCCTCTAGATGAAGAAGATATAAATAAAATAAAAAATAGAATGAAAGAAATAGTAAACAAAAATATTCCAATAAATAAGGTTAAAGTTAAAAGAGAAAAAGCTATAGATATATTTAAATCTTATGGGATGGATGATAAG
Source organism: Clostridium sp. NSJ-49 (assembly GCF_014287725.1). NCBI lineage: Bacteria > Bacillati > Bacillota > Clostridia > Eubacteriales > Clostridiaceae > Clostridium > Clostridium sp. NSJ-49. The sequence continues at coordinate 22,358 of NZ_JACOOP010000038.1, forward strand.
GTGCTTTTATTGGAGCAAGTAAATTTTGAATCTGTAAGTTTATATGAACTTGATGGAAGATATGACTATTTCTATGGATACATGGCACAAAGTACTGGAGTTATTAAAGCCTTTGATGTTATGTACTATGACCCAGGATTTATTTTAAGATATCCCTTAGAGGAAGATATAAATACTTTAGTTAAATTCAAAGAACAGAAAAAATTAGCAAGTATTTTTATGGAAACAGAAAGATGGTTAAATATTTTAGGTGTAGGAGAAGTAGGTTCTTTAAATGAAAAAATAATAAATGGAGATTTAGCAAGTTTAATAATGACTTCTGAGGCGCTTCATGAAAAGAAGATAGCAGAAATTGCTGATAAAATATTTAATAGAAGAGATACTAGAATAGTATTAATAGCAGGACCTAGCTCTTCAGGTAAAACCACATTTGCCAATAGATTGGCGATACAATTAAGAGTAAATGGACTTATTCCAATTCCGATATCTTTAGATGATTATTTTGTCAATAGAGAAGATACGCCTATCGATGAAGATGGAGAATATGATTTTGAAACAATTCAATCTGTAGATATAAAATTATTTAATGAACAACTAAGAGAAATTTTAAAAGGTAATGAAGTAGAACTTCCAACATTTAATTTTTTAACAGGAAAGAGAGAATGGATAGGAAATAAAATAAAGTTACCTCAAAATGGGGTAGTGATAATTGAAGGAATACATGGATTAAATCCTATTTTAACTTCTGAAATTGATGATAAGTATAAATTTAAGATTTATATTTCTGCATTAACACAATTAAATTTAGATAATCATAATAGAATATCAACTACAGATGTGAGAAGAATACGAAGAATAGTTAGAGATCATTTATCAAGGGGGCATGAAGCTGAAGATACGTTAAAGATGTGGCCTAAGATAAAAAGAGGTGAGCAAAAAAATATATTTGTTTATCAAGAAGAAGCCGATGTTATGTTTAATTCCACTTTAGTATATGAGTTATGTGTTCTTAAAAAAGCTGCATTAGAGGAATTAAATAAGATAGATGAAGATAATACTATATATAATGAGGCAAAAAGGTTAAAATCTTTTTTAGGATTTTTTAAAGAGATTGACTATGATTTAGTGCCACAGAATTCAATATTAAGGGAGTTTATTGGAGGAAGTATTTTTTATAAATATTAATTTACTTTTTATTACTAATAAAATAATACTAGCATAAATAAGAAAATTTTGTTAATGTAAGATAAAGAATATTAAACAATGGGATTATGGTATAAAAAGAACTATAGATAAGGAGAGAAGAGATATGAAAACAGTTGGTGTATTTGATATACTTGGACCAATAATGGTTGGACCATCATCATCACATACTGCAGGATCTGCAAGACTTGGAAAAGTAGCTAGATCTATTGCAGATGCTGATATTAAAGAAGTAACATTTCTATTACATGGATCTTTCGGTAAGACTTATAAGGGACATGGAACTGATAGAGCCTTAGTTGCTGGAATATTAGGCATGGAACCAAGTGATTTAAGATTGAGAGATTCATTAAATATTGCAAGAGAGCAAGGTATAGATATAAGGTTTAAAGAAACAGATTTAGGAGAATCACATCCTAATACAGTTAAATTTTTAATAACAGGTAAAGAAGGAAAACAATACGAAATGGTAGGATCATCTATAGGAGGAGGAAGTATAGAAGTATCCGAGGTAAATGGCGAAAAAGTTGAATTTACAGGTGCTTATCCAACTATAATAATATCTCATGTAGATGTACCGGGAGTAGTATCTAATGTAACAAAATTACTTTACGATCATGCTATAAATATTGCCTTTATGAAAGTTTTTAGAAGTCAAAAAGGCAAAGAAGCAACAATGGTATTTGAGGTTGATAATGAAGTTACTGATGAGATTATAGAAGAAATTAAAATAATGGAATCTATTAATAAAGTAATTAGAATCAATCCAATTAAGGGCGGTGAATAAAAATGATAGTAGCAAGATCAGGCGAAGAACTTTTAAAGATTTGCGAAGAAGAAAATATATCATTAAGTGAATATGCAATAAGATTAGAAATGGAAGATAAAGGTCTTACTAGAGAACAAGTATTTGAAAAAATGGCGAAAAATCTTGAGGTAATGAGAGAAGGCGCTAATGAAGGTAGAGAAAAGAAAATATATTCTGTAAGTGGACTTATAGGTGGAGACGGATATAAGATAAATAAGTACTTAAGAAAAGGAAATACATTAACTGGAGATGTTACTGTAAGAGCTATGGCTATGGCGTTATCTTCATCAGAAGTAAATGCAGCTATGGGACGAATTGTAGCTTGTCCTACAGCTGGTTCATGTGGTATTTTACCAGCAGTAATTCTTTCAGCTGGTGAGAAACTTGAAAAAACTGATGAAGAGCTTATTGAAGGATTATTTGCTGCAGCAGCTGTCGGAATGATTATAGGAATGAATGCTACTTTGGCAGGAGCTGAAGGGGGTTGTCAGGCTGAGTGTGGTTCAGCAGCAGCTATGGGATCAGCAGCAGTTGTTGAAATGATGGGTGGTACTCCTAAGATGAGTTTAGATGCAGGAGCAATAGTTTTAAAAAATGTATTGGGACTTGTATGTGACCCAGTTGCTGGACTTGTAGAAATTCCATGTGCAAAAAGAAATGCAGCAGGAGCTATAAGTGCATTATGTACTGCAGATATGGTTATGGCTGGAGTGGATTCAAAAATACCTTTTGATGATACAGTTTCAGCTATGTATAAAGTAGGAAAGAGTCTTCCATCTGAATTAAGAGAGACAGCTATGGGGGGAGTTGCTATTACTAAAGCAGGGCTTGAATTAAGAAAGAAAGTTTTTGGAGAAGAATAAGTTAATATAAAAGAATATAAATAGCCTATGGTAGTTTTGATTTATATATACCATAGGCTATATTTATATTTAATAGCAAAATATATTATCAACATTAACTTATTATTTTCAAATAAAAAGATTTACACTTTAGTACCTAGTGAAGCCATATTTCATTTAAAAAAGCGAACAAAAGAACTTTTTGTCGAATACGATGTAGTAGGCGATTTGCACTCTAGATAATAAGGTGAGGACTAAATAATGAAACTAAGCAGTGAAACTATTACTAATGCTTTTAATTTACGAATGTTTAAGGAGCTAGTGATACAATGCATTGTTAGCAAAGATAGGATAAATGATATAAGAGAAACTATAGAAAGCTATAATAATAACATTAAGTTAATATATGAAATAACAGAAAATGATGAAGTTAATATAGATGGATTATTAATAAATTTAGAACATTTAGAGAGTGAGAATTTAATAGAAATAGAAGAATATCTAATATCATCTAAAAAGAGCAAAGAAATAATTTTAGATTTATGTGGAATTAATAAATCTAGAGATAATCGAGATTTAATATTAAGCTTTATAAATAGATATGATATCGATATTGTAAAAGGTACTAAAGAAGAGGTAATTTCTTTGATTGATGGACAAAAGTATTATTTAAGTTCACAGGATGATAAATATAGAGATTTTTCAAGAAAGAATAATACTATATTAATAATAAAAGATACGAATTATTGGATTACAGATGGATATAGTGAATTTACAGTTAGCATTGAGGAAAATTTATTAGATGATAAAGAATTTGAAGATATCTTAACAGGATTAATATTAGCATGTACAGCGCTTTATGATAGAAAAGAGCAAAGAGTGGAAGCCATACTGTTAGCTATTAATATTTTTGAAATTAGTAAGAAAGTAGCTTTGAAAAGAGTTGAAATAGATGGATTTAAAAATCTAATTAAAGAATATTTAATTAGAGAAATAGCATCTTTGAATAGCGAAGAGATATATAAGATAAGCGAAATAGGATATAGGTTTAAGCGATAATTAAAAAAGTAATAAAATAAAGTGAAGTATTAATTTACTTCACTTTATTTTTATATAAAATGTATTAAGCTTTGTTAACTGATCCGAAAAGTTCCATCTTTTCTTTAACTGTAGCTTTTATAGCTTCGAATCCAGGATTTAATAATTTTCTTGGGTCAAATCCTTTTCCTTCTTTATCTTTTCCAGCTTCAACGTAAGCTCTTGTAGCTTCTTGGAATGCTAATTGACATTCAGTGTTAACGTTGATTTTAGAAACTCCTAAAGATATAGCTTTCTTTATCATTTCTTCTGGAATACCAGTACCACCGTGTAATACTAATGGCATGTTTCCGCAAGCGTTGTTGATTTCTTCTAAAGCGTCGAAAGCAAGTCCTTGCCAGTTTGATGGGTATTTTCCGTGGATGTTTCCGATACCAGCAGCTAACATAGTAACTCCTAAATCAGCGATTGATTTACATTCTTGAGCATCAGCAACTTCACCTTTACCAACAACTCCGTCTTCTTCTCCACCGATTGATCCAACTTCTGCTTCTAAAGATAATCCTTTTTCTGCAGTAGCCTTAACTAATTCAGATGTTTTAGCTATGTTTTCTTCGATTGAATAGTGAGAACCATCGAACATAACTGAAGAGAATCCAGCATTCATTGCTGCATAGCATCCTTCGTAGCTACCGTGGTCTAAGTGTAAAGCAACTGGTACAGTGATGTTTAATTCTTCTAACATTCCGTTAACCATACCAACTATTGTTTTGTAACCACACATGTATTTTCCAGCACCTTCAGATACTCCTAAGATTACTGGTGAATTATTTTCTTGAGCTGTAAGTAAAATAGCTTTTGTCCATTCTAAGTTGTTGATGTTGAATTGACCAACAGCGTATTTTCCTTCTCTTGCTTTGTTTAGCATTTCTTTAGCTGAAACTAACATGGTAATACCTCCGTATATTTCAATTTAAGTTATAGAGAATAATATAAAATATGTAATAATTTAAAAACTATTACATTTACGTTTCTCCTACTGGTTATTATACCCTAAATCAATAGGAAAGAAAACAATAAATCTACTAAAAAGTATCAAAATACGAGCTAAAGGGTTATGTAAACATTTAATTAAAGTATATTAAAGAGTATTTAATATTTAGGGATAGGACATTAATTATAGACAATATATTATAAAAAATATAAAATGCAAATAGAAATAAAACCTTAGGAGGAAAATATGTTAGTTGATTTACATACGCATTCATATTATTCTGATGGAACAATGTCTCCAAGAGAAATAATTGAAGAAGCAAAAAGAAAAAATATAGAAGTGATAGCTATAACAGATCATGATGAGATTGGTTCATATAAGGAAGCTAAGGAAGCAGCTGATGAATTAGGTGTTACGTTAATAAGAGGAGTAGAATTAGATTGTAAGTTTGAAGATATAGTAGTACATGTAACATGCTATAAATTTGATAATAATGATGAAATGATAAGACTTGTAGATAAAGCACAAAATGCCCTTTTAGAAACAAGTTTTGAGCTTATTAGAAGAATGGAAAAGGATTATGAAGATATATCTTACGATGAATTTACTAGATATAAACATGATAAAAGAAAAGGTGGATGGGATGGAATTCACTATTTATATGATAAGAAAATAACAGAAGGCTTATTTGATGGAATGAAATACTATAGAGAATACAATTGTGGACATGAACAATTTGATTTTCCTACAGTAGAAGAAGCTTGTAGTGTTGTTCATAAGGCAGGTGGATATGCAGTGTTAGCTCATCCTTGTAATTATTATAAAGAAAAGAGTAAAGAAGAAATAATAGAAAAATTAAATAAATTTAAATCTATGGGGATTGATGGAATAGAAAGTTACTATCCAGCTAACAGTGAACTAATGACAGAAACTTGTATAGAATTCTGTAAAGATAATGATATGATAATAACTTGCGGATCAGATGGCCATGGAGATTTTGCCGCTGTAAGTAAAGGCGTAGAATATTATATCGGTGCTATGAAGGTTGATTCTGAAAAGTTACTTAATATAGAAAAACTAATTAAATAAAGTGCGAAGCACTTTGGGGAAAAGTCAGCTGAAGCTGAAGGGAAAATGTCACTGACGTGACAGGGAAATGATTGCCTATGGCAATAGTGAAAATTATCTATCTGTTACACTTTCTCTGCTACACAAGTAGCATTTTCACCTTAACTAAATTAACTTTCCCCTGCTACTTCATAGCATTTTCATCTCAACAGAGTTGACTTTTCACAGCTACAAAGTAGCTTTTTCATTTCGGCGTAGCCGACTTTTCACTTGCGTACTTAGTACGCACTTTTTTTAGTTAAATCATTTCATAATGTTTTAATGCATATTCTATACCATCATCATTTATATCTTTAGTAACAAATTTAACAAGATCAAATAATATTGGATTAGAGTTTCCCATAGCTATACTGTTGTTTACATATTTAAGCATTGTTAAATCATTAGCGCTATCACCTATAGCGTACGTATTTTCAAATGGAATACCTAAATGTTCTATAATAAATTGTATTCCAGTAGCTTTTGAGTAATTAATCGGTACTAATTCATAGAAATCATCAGCTCTTTTAATAAAATCAAAAACATCTTTAAATTCATTAAAGAATCCATCAAAATCACTATCATTATTTAAGAAGATTACAAGTTTATCTACGTTTAGCCCATCTTCATACCAAGTCTTACCCGAATAAGAACCTTCAGATTTATGAATATTGAGAACCTTAAAAACTTCAGGGTGTCTTATTGCTTCTATATTATCATAATAAACACCATCGATACTTTCTAAAACACCATCTATATGATACTTTTTTAGTGCCTTAACTAATTTAGAAGTTAATTCATTCCCAAGAGATTTGTGAAGTAAAACTTTATCTTCATATTCAACATAAGTTCCGCATCCACAAATAAATCCATCAAATTCAAGTTTACTTTTTAGAGATTCAATTTGACAAGCTGTTCTTCCGGTATTAATAAAGGCTAGATGTCCATTAGATCTCATTTCTTTTAAGGCTTTTTTAGCGCTTTCAGGAATTATAAGCGTATGCTCATCAATAAGTGTTCCGTCTATATCAAAAAATACAATTTTTCTGTCCATAATATTAAAATGCAACAATTGCATACTCCTTTAAAAATTTTATATTTTTAAGTATATAATATAAAACTTAAAACAACTATATGAAAATATTAAAAATTAGATATTTTATATAAAATTATTGTTAAAAAAGTATCACTTATATCGTAGAGATAAGCCATTGACGTTATATGTAATATATGGCTATAATTTAAAATATAAAGATTTGAGGTTAGTATATAACAAGATGTAAATGTTTAACTAGCGAGAAGGAAGAGAATATATGATTGAAATGAAAAAGGTTTTAGAAGGTAATCCAGTAATAGCAGCAGTAAAAGATATGAAATCACTTGAAGAGGCTATTGAAACAGATATTGATATAATATTTGTTTTATTTGGTGATATTATTTCTATAAAAGAATTAAGTGAAAAAATAAAGGGAAAAGATAAAATAGGAATAATTCATATAGATTTAGTTGAAGGGTTAAGCAATAAAGAAATATCAATTAAGTTTATTAAGAATGAGACAAGTTTTGATGGAATTATAAGCACTAAGGGGAATTTAATAAAACAAGCAAAGAATTATGGATTAGTAGCAATTCAACGTTTCTTTGTTTTTGACACGATATCTCTTAATAATAGCAAAAATCATGTTATTTCAGAGTGTGATGCAATTGAGATATTACCAGGAGTAATACCTAAAGTAGTTAAAGATATCTCGACATTTACAAGAAAGCCAGTAGTTTCAGGAGGATTAATAGATACTAAAGAAGATGTTATATTAGCCTTAAATTCAGGAGCAACTTGCGTATCAACAAGTAAAACAGAAATATGGGGAATGTAGGGAGATTGAGAAATGAAAAAGTATATTGTAGCTTTAGATCAAGGAACAACAAGTTCAAGGGCAATTATATTTGATAAAGAACAAAATATATATGGTATAGCTCAAAAGGAGTTTACTCAAATATACCCTAAGGAAGGGTGGGTTGAGCATAATCCTATGGAGATATGGTCATCACAATATGGAGTATTACAAGAAGTTATGGCTAAGACAAATATAAAGCCAGAACAAATTGCTGCTATAGGAATAACAAATCAAAGAGAAACTACTATAGTTTGGGATAAGGAAACGGGAGAGCCTATATATAATGCTATAGTATGGCAATGTAGAAGAACTGCAAAAATTTGTGAAGAGTTAAAGTCTGAAGGCTTAGATAAATATATTAAAGAAAATACAGGTTTAGTTATAGATGCATATTTTTCAGCGACTAAGATAAAATGGATATTAGACAACATAGAAGGTGCAAGAGAAAAAGCTGAAGCAGGAAAGCTTTTATTTGGTACTGTAGATACTTGGTTACTTTGGAAGCTTACTAATGGAGAAGTTCACGTAACTGATTATACAAATGCATCTAGGACAATGTTATATAATATTAAAGAATTAAAATGGGATGAGAAAATAGCTAAAAGATTAGAAATACCTATGAGTATGTTACCAGAGGTTAGAAATTCATCAGAAGTTTATGGATATGCTAATTTAGGAGGAAGTAAAAAAGATATTAAAGTTCCTATTGCTGGTATAGCTGGTGATCAACAAGCGGCTTTGTTTGGGCAAGCATGCTTTAACAAAGGAGATGCTAAAAATACTTATGGAACTGGATGCTTCTTACTTATGAATACTGGTGAAGAGATGGTTGAAAGTAAAAATGGACTTATTACTACTATAGCTATTGGAATAGATAATAAGATTCAATATGCACTTGAAGGTTCTGTATTTATGGGAGGGGCAATAATTCAGTGGTTGAGAGATGAGCTGTGTTTAATATCAGAATCTAGTGATTCAGAGTATTTTGCTAAAAAGGTTAATGATAATGGTGGTGTTTATGTAGTTCCGGCTTTCGTTGGACTTGGAGCACCTTATTGGGATATGTATGCTAGAGGTGCTATATTAGGGTTAACTAGAGGTGCAAATAAAAACCATATTATAAGAGCTGCATTAGAATCAATAGCATATCAATCTAAGGATTTAATAGAAGCTATGCAAGAAGATATAGGATTAAAGCTTAAAACTTTAAAGGTTGATGGTGGAGCTAGCAAAAATAATTTATTAATGCAATTTCAAGCTGATATTATAGATGCTAAGGTTAGTAAACCGATAATAACTGAAACGACTGCATTAGGAGCTGCATATTTAGCAGGACTTGCAGTTGGTTATTGGGAAAGTAAAGAAGAGATTGCAAAGAATTTTTATGTAAGTGAAAGCTATGAGCCTAATTTTGATGATGAAATGAGAAGAAAGTTGTATAAGGGTTGGAAAAAAGCTGTTGATAGATCTAAAAAATGGGAAGAAGAATAATTGACAGTGATTTCTAAAAGGTTTATAATTTAAATATATTGAATAAGTGCAAGAGAAACAGAGTCAAGCACAAAAGCTAAGGGTTTTAGTAATCCTTGTTTTTGGCTTGGCTTTTTTTATTTGAGTATGAGGAGTGAGTTATATGTATGATGTAGCAATAATAGGTGCTGGAGTGATGGGAGCATCAATTTTTAGAGAGTTAAGCAAGTATAATGTAAAAAGTATTTTAATAGAAAAAGAAAATGATGTTTCTATGGGAACGACTAAGGCCAATTCAGCAATAATACACGCAGGTTATGACCCGAAAATAGGAACATTAATGGCTAAATACAATGTAAAAGGTAATGAAATGTTTGAAGATTTATGTAAGGAGTTATCAGTACCTTTTAAGAGAAATGGCTCACTAGTATTAGCATTTAATGATGAGGATTTAGAGACAATAAATAATCTTTATATAAATGGAAGTACAATAGGGGTAAAAGGACTAAAGGTTCTTTCTAAAGAAGAGGTATTGGAGATAGAGCCTAACTTATCTCATGATATAAAAGGGGCACTTCTAGCACCTACAGGTGGGATAGTAGGACCATTTGAATATACTATAGCTCTTGTTGAAAATGGTATTCAAAATGGTGGCGAAATTATTTTAGATGCTGAAGTAGCGAAAATTAATAAATATGAAACCTTTGTAATAGAAACTACAAATGGTAAGAAAATAGAAGCTAAATATGTAATAAATGCAGCTGGTATTTACTCCGATAGAATACATAATATGATTTGTAAAGAAAGCTTTAAGATTACGCCAAGAAAAGGTGAATATTATGTTATGGATAAAAGCCAAGGCAACTTAGTTAGTCATACTTGCTTCCCATGTCCATCAAAGTTAGGAAAAGGTGTATTAGTAACTCCAACTATTCATGGGAATCTATTAGTTGGACCTAATGCCGTAGATGGAGAAGATAGAGAAGCATTAAACACAACAAGTGAAGGTTTAGCTAATATAAAAAAATCAGCAATGAATACAACTGACAAAATTAATTTTAGAGATTGTATAAGAACATTTGCAGGACTTAGAGCTGTATCGGATTCAGGTGATTTTATAGTAGGTGAAGATAAAGAAGTAAAAGGCTTTATAGATGTAGCTGGTATAAAATCTCCAGGATTAACTTCAGCACCGGCTATCGCTGAAGATGTAGTTAATATATTAAAAGATTCAGGATTAACTTTAGTGAAGAATTTAAAGTTTAATGGTAAGAGAGAACAAGTTTACTTTATGGAATTATCAAAAGAAGAGAAGGCTGAATTAATTAAAAAAGATTCAAGATATGGAAGAATAATTTGTAGATGTGAAAGTATAACAGAAGGGGAAATTATAGATGCAATCCATAGGGGATTTGGAAAAATTTCTATTGATGGAGTTAAGAGAAGATGTAGACCAGGGATGGGAAGATGTCAAGGAGGCTTCTGCGGGCCAAGAGTTCAAGAAATTATTTCAAGAGAGCTAGATATAAAAATGGAAGATATAGTTCAAGAAAAATCTGATTCAGTAATACTTTACGGTAAAACAAAGTAGGAGGTATGGAGATATGGAATATGATTTAATCGTTATAGGTGGAGGACCAGCTGGACTTGCTGCAGCTTATGAAGCTCATAAAGAAGGTATAGAAAAAATATTAATAGTAGAAAGAGATAAAGAATTAGGTGGTATTTTAAATCAATGTATCCATAATGGATTTGGACTTCATACATTTAAAGAGGAGCTTACTGGACCAGAGTATGCTGAAAGATTTATAGATATGGTTAAGAGTACTAATATAGAAGTTAAACTTGATACTATGGTTTTAGAGATTGAGGAAGATAAAACTGTACATGCTATAAATACTGAAGATGGATATATGATTCTTAATGCAAAAGCTATAATACTAGCAATGGGATGCAGAGAGAGAACTAGAGGTGCAATTGCAATACCAGGGGATAGACCTTCTGGAGTATTAACTGCAGGAGCTGCTCAAAGATATATAAATATGGAAGGCTATATGCCTGGTAAAGAGGTATTGATATTAGGTTCAGGTGATATTGGGCTAATAATGGCTAGAAGAATGTCACTTGAAGGAGCTAATGTTAAAGCTGTAGTTGAACTTATGCCATATTCAAATGGATTAAACAGAAATATTGTTCAATGTTTAAACGATTATGATATACCGTTATATTTATCTCATACAGTTGTAGATATAAAAGGTAAAGATAGATTAGAAAAGGTTATTATAGCTAAAGTAGATGAAAATAGAGCTCCAATTAAAGGAACAGAAATAGAGTTTGATGTAGATACACTTCTATTATCTGTTGGATTAATTCCAGAAAATGAACTTTCATCAAAGGCTGGTATAGAAGGTGATAGAAGAACTAATGGATTAATAGTAAGTGAATCTATGGAAACTTCAATTGATGGAGTATTTGCTTGTGGTAATGTACTTCATGTTCATGACTTAGTTGATTTTGTAAGTGAAGAAGCCAATAGAGCTGGAAAATGTGCTGCTGAATATATAAAAGGAGAGTTAAAAAGAGGTAGTTATTTAAAAGTTATCAATGGTAAAAATATAAATTACACAGTGCCTCAAAAGATAAGTACGGATTCAATGAAAGATAATCTTACTATGTTTATGAGAGTAAATAATATTTATCATGATAAAAAAATAGTAGTAAGATCAGGTGAAAATATAGTGGCTGAATTTAAACGTAAGCATTTAGCTCCATCTGAAATGGAAAAGATTATTTTAAAGAAAAGTCTTTTAGAAAATGTAGTTGAAGATTTAGTAGTTTCATTAGAGGAGGCGTAATAATGAAAAAGGAATTAATATGTATATCATGCCCTTTAGGATGTCACTTAACTGTAGATGCTGATAATAAAACTGTAACAGGTAATACATGCAAAAGAGGAGAAGTATATGGATTGAATGAAGTTATTAATCCGGTAAGAGTAATAACTTCAACAGTTAAAATAGAAGGTGCTAGACTACCAGTTTTACCTGTGAAAACTAATGGTGCTATACCTAAAAGTTTAAATTTTGAAGCTATAAAAGTAATAAATGATGTTATCTGTAAAGCTCCTATAAAGGTTGGAGATATAATAATAAAGGATATTCTAGGAACAGGGGTAGATGTTGTAGCATCAAGAAGTCTAAATTAATTAATAATTAAGGAATAAAGCCAGCTAGCGCTGGCTTTATTTATAAAATTTAATAATAGATTTTATGAGAGAGGAATAAATTAGAGAAAAACATGTAAAAATTAGGTTAAATATAGCTAAAATTGGAATAATATATTGAAGTTGAATATGAGGTATGATAAATTAAGTTCATATGGTAAATATTTAAAAAGTTAGGAAGATGAAGAATTTTAAGAATTACTTTTGCTACTCTTCTTTTTTTATTATAAGAATAAATGTAAACGGTTTAAGTGCGGAGGTGTATTATGACTAAAAATTTTGCACATCGAGGTTTCAGTAGTAAGTATCCGGAGAATACTTTATTAGCATTTGAAAAGGCTATTGAAGTTGGTGTAGATGGAATGGAGTTCGATGTTCAACTTACTAAAGATGGAGAAATTGTAATTATACATGATGAAACAATAGACAGGACTTCAAATGGAAGCGGCCGTGTAAAAGATTTTACATATGAAGAGTTATTACAGTATGATTTTTCAGCTTCATTTACAGGACAATTTGGATACATAAAAATACCACTACTAAGAGAATATTTTGACCTTGTTAAAGATACGGAAATAATTTCAAATATTGAGCTTAAGAATAGTGTATATGATTATGAAGACTTAGAGGAAAAAGTATATGAATTAATAGTTGAATATGGATTAGATAAAAAAGTTATAATTTCATCATTTAATCATGAAAGTATTATAAAAATGAAAAAAATAGATTCTGAGATTAAGTGTGGATTTTTATCAGATTGCTGGATGATTGAACCAGGAAAATATACTAAAGCATATGGAATGGAATGCTTCCACCCAGCTGCATACTATTTAACAGAAGAAAAGGTCAAAGCTATTCATAATGAAGGGATAGAAGTAAATGTGTGGCTAGGTAAAGAACCTATGGATTATAAGAAGCTTATTGATATGGAAATAGATGTTTTAATATCTAATGATCCTGACATAGTAGGAGAAATTCTAAAGAATAAATAGTTAATAACTACTTAAGATAGTTGTTGTTAAAAATATTTATATATTACAAATTAATTATTAGAATCTGTTAAGTTGATATGAAAAAATAGCTTGATTTTTCATAGAATTGCTCGCTCTTTGAAAATTATATAAGTTTGAATTTTTTATTGTATGGTAAACAAACCTACAATAAAATTGA
>NZ_JACOOP010000039.1:0-34730 GCF_014287725.1 Clostridium sp. NSJ-49
TCAATTTTATTGTAGGTTTGTTTACCATACAATAAAAAATTCAAACTTATATAATTTTCAAAGAGCGAGCAATTCTATGAAAAATCAAGCTATTTTTTCATATCAACTTAACAGATTCTTAAATTTCCACATTAAAAGTATATAATTATCCTTTTATATATAAAGTATTCATTTACATAAAACATTAATTACATTATAATACCAATTAAACGTTTTTTCTATATATTATGTATATTTATGTTATTTTTCTTTATATTTCTTTAAAATTTTAGGACAAAGTGCAAATTATTCTCTTGAATAATACTTTTTGTACTTAATAATTCTTTTTAAGAATATCCCTTTTTATCTCAATTATATAATTTTTATTAATATTAACGAAATTGCTTCTACATTTAGCATTTATAAAAACTAAACTTATTTGTACAATAGTCTATTCTCTGATAAAATATGTACAGATTAAACAATACTGAGAGGAGTAGTTCTATATGCAAAAGTTATTAAGTAAAACAAGACAAGCTATAAATGATTTTGATATGATAAGCGATGGTGATAAGATTGCTGTTGGTCTTTCAGGTGGAAAAGATTCCGTTACTCTTCTTCATATCCTAAAAAATTATCAAAAGTTTTCTCCTCAAAAATTTGATTTGATAGCTATAACTTTAAATCCTGGAGATGTGGACAATGGTCCTCTACATACATTATGCAAAAAAATAAATGTTCCTTTTTACGAAATTCAAACTGACATAGCTAAAATCGTTTTTGATATTAAAAATGAAAAAAATCCTTGCTCTTTATGTGCAAAATTGAGACGTGGTGCATTAAATGATGCAGCCATGAAACTTGGCTGTACTAAGGTTGCATTAGGACATCATAAGGATGATGCAGTAGAAACCTTTGTTATGACTATGTTTTATGAAGGTAGAGTAAACTGTTTTGCTCCAAAATCATATATGGAAAAATTTAATCTTACAATAATTAGACCTATGGTTTATATAGATGAATATATGATAAAAAAGGCTGTTAAAGATTATAATTACCCAATTATAAAGAATCCTTGTCCTGCTGATGGACATACTAAAAGACAAGAGGTTAAGGATTTAATAAAAAATCTAAACAGCACTTTTCCTAATCTTAAAAATAAACTCTTTTCTGCTTTAAATAATTCAGATCAATTATATATATGGAATAAGGACGAAATTAAAAAAATATAAAAATACCTGGCGGTAAACTTCCGCCAGGTATTTTTATATGAAGCTTTTTAATACTTCTCTAAATTTTTCTAAAAACTCATTAATCTCACTATTACTTATACAAAGGGATGGTAATAATCTAATAATAGTTTTGTTAGTCACGTTTAATAGTAATCTATTATCTAGAGCACAATCTCTTATTGCTATAGCATTTTCTCCTACATCTATACCTATCATCATTCCCCTACCTCTAATTTCTTTAATTAATGTTGGGAATTCTTCTTTAATATTTTCTAGCTCATTTAAAAGATAATTACTTTTTTCCTTTACCTCTTTTAATAAATCTGTATTTACTATTTTATCTAAAACGTACGCCCCAGCTGCACAAGCTACTGGATTCCCTCCAAAGGTACTTCCATGGTCTCCAACCTTTAACACTTCCTCTAATTTTTCATTAACTAACATTGCACCTAAAGGTAATCCTCCACCTATAGATTTTGCTAATGTAACTATATCAGGAGTAATATTGTATTTTTCAAAAGCAAATAAATCTCCACTTCTTCCTATACCAGTTTGAATTTCATCTATGACAATTAGAAAGTTATGCGTCTTTGACAACTTTACTAATTCATTCATAAACTCTTGAGATACTTCTACTATTCCACCTTCACCTTGAATTACCTCTAAGAAAACTGCACAAGTATTTTCACTTACTTTCTCTCTTAAAGATTCTATATTATTAAATTCAAAATAATTTACTCCAGAAAGTAAAGGCTTAAAATCGTTTTGATACTTTTCTTGACCTGTTAGTGTTAATCCTCCATAAGTTCTTCCATGAAATGAATTTAACGCAGATAATATCTCAATTTTATTATCATTAATCTTTCTTCCATATTTTCTACATAATTTAATTGCTGCTTCATTAGCCTCTGTCCCTGAATTTGAAAAATATACTTTTGATGCAAAAGAATTATCTACTAATAGTTTAGCTAAATTTACTGTTGGCTCTGAAACAAAGTAATTAGATAAATGAATATACTTATCTACTTGATTTTTTATTACATTAGCAATTTCTTTGTCATACCCTAAATTGTTAACAGATATGCCACTATACATATCTAAGTATTTATTATTATTCTTATCATATAGATATACTCCATCTGCTCTTTCCGCTTCCAAATTTAACCTATTATAAAGATTTAATATATATTTTTTGTCATTATCATGCAAAGTCCCCATTTTTATGCCCCCTTATGGTATAAAAGATATTTATCTTAAATCTTCTAAAATTCTAGTCTTATCTGCTGTCTTATCATCTTTTTCTTTAATTACTTTTGCTGGGGTTCCTGCTACAACAGTGTTAGGTTCAACATCATTGATAACGACTGATCCTGCAGCTACTACTGCTCCCTTACCTATTCTAACACCTTCTAATATAACTGCATTTGCACCTATCATAGCATAATCTTCTACTATTACTGGAGTTTTACTTGGTGGTTCTAATACACCTGCTATTACAGCACCTGCACCAACGTGAACATTTTTGCCGATAGTTCCTCTAGCTCCTACTACTGCATTCATATCAATCATTGTATTTTCCCCTATTTCAGCACCAATATTAATAACTGCTCCCATCATTATTACAGCATTTTTCCCAATACTTACTCTATCTCTAATTAGTGCTCCTGGTTCAATTCTAGCTTGAATATTCTTCATATCTAATAGTGGTATAGCTGAATTTCTTCTATCATTTTCTAATTCATAATGTTCTATTTTATCTTCATTATTTT
Organism: Clostridium sp. NSJ-49; assembly: GCF_014287725.1. Lineage (NCBI taxonomy): Bacteria > Bacillati > Bacillota > Clostridia > Eubacteriales > Clostridiaceae > Clostridium > Clostridium sp. NSJ-49. Next base: position 2,981 of record NZ_JACOOP010000039.1, read on the forward strand.
CTAATATTTCCTCTATTACTTCATATTCACCAAAGACTATTCTTGAATCTCCACATCCAAAAACTTTACAATTTGAAAAGTTTATATTATCCATGTCTCCTTTTATGTATAATTTTACCGGAGTAACTTTCTTTGCATCCTTTATAAATCTAGCAATTTCATATGGATCTGTAAAATTATTATTATTCATATTTTTTCTTCCTTTCTATAACCAAATTAATTCATTAAATCTTCCATTTTATATAAACCATTCTCTTTATTTACAATAAATTTTGCCGCTTTTACTGCTCCACTAGCAAATACATTTTTAGATAAAGCAGTATGTTTAACTTCTAATATCTCATCTAATCCTGCAAAAATAACAGTATGCTCTCCTGGAATAGTCCCTCCTCTAACAGCATGAATACCAATTTCTTTTTCTTCTCTTTTCGCCTTCTTACCTTCTCTACCGTATTTGTATTCCATCGAATTATCTAGCTCTTCATTAATAGCATCTGCTATCATTAAAGCAGTTCCACTAGGTGCATCTACTTTTTTATTATGATGTTTTTCTATAATTTCAATGTCGAAATTTTCTTGTAATGCTAGCGCTGCTTTCTTAACTAAATCTATTAATAAATTTACTCCAAGAGACATATTAGCTGTTTTAAAAATTGGAACGCTCTTTGCTACATTTTCTATTTTTTTATAATCTTCACTACTTAATCCTGTAGTTGCTATTACCATTGGAGTATTATTTTTTTTACCATAACTTAAAATATCATCTAAACAACTAGGATGTGAAAAATCTATTATTACATCAGCTTTACCTTTGTAATCAAATATATTATTAAAAACTTCATAACTATTTTGATACATTTCCGTATTTTTATCTATTCCTGCTACTATCTCTACATCTAAGCTTTCTGAAACTATTTTTGTTACAGCTCTTCCCATAGCACCATTACATCCATTTAATATTACCTTTAACATATTATTTCCTCCAATTCCTTACACCATACTCTTCCATGGCTTGTATTAATATTTTTTTATTTTTATCTTCCATGTCAGTTAGAGGCAACCTAAGATTTCCCACTTCCATTCCTAAAATGTTCATAGCTGTTTTAACTGGAATTGGATTAACTTCAATAAATAAAGCATTTATAAGATCTAACATTCTAAGTTGAGAATTTTTAGCTTGTAAAACATTACCTTCTAAATACTTCATTACAATATCATGAGTTTCTTTTGGTAATATATTTGCAACTACCGATATAACCCCTTTTCCCCCTAATGATAATACAGGCACTATCATATCATCATTTCCACTATAAATATAAAATTCATCTCCACATAATCTTGCTATTTCAGCTACTTGTGATATATTGCCGCTAGCTTCTTTTATAGCTTTTATATTTTTTATTTTAGAAAGTTCATATACAGTTTTAGGCAAAATATTTACTCCAGTTCTTCCTGGAACATTATATAAAATTATAGGAATATTAACTTCAGTAGCTATTGCATTATAATGCTCTATTAACCCTTTTTGTGTAGCTTTATTGTAATATGGAGTTACTAATAAAAGTCCATCAACACCTACTTCTTCCGCATATTTACTTAACTCAATTGCATAACTAGTATTATTTCCACCAGTACCAGCTATTACCGGTATTCTCTTATTAACTTTATCTACTGTAAACTTTATAGTTTCTTTTTTCTCATAATCACTCATAGTTGATGACTCACCAGTAGTTCCACATATTATTATAGAATCTGTTTTATTTTCTATATGAAATTCTATTAGTTCAGATAACTTTTCATAATCAACTTTATTATTTTTAAATGGAGTTATTAAAGCAACTCCGGACCCTTCAAATAAACTCATCTTTTCTCCACCCTTCAATCTTTACATATCTTTCACTAATATTTCTGCAATTTGCACTGCATTTGTAGCGGCACCTTTTCTTATATTGTCAGCTACTACCCATAAATTCAATCCACTTTCTACACTAAAATCTCTTCTTACTCTACCTACAAAAACTTCGTCTTTACCTTCGCAATTTATGGCCATTGGGTAAATATTATTTTTAACATCATCTTGTAGAATGATTCCTTCTGAATTTTCTAAAAGCTTAAACACATCTTCAATATCAAAGTCTTTTTCAAATTCTACGTTTATAGAAATACTATGACCATATTTTACTGGTACTCTAACAGTTGTAGCTGTAATTCTTAAAGTATCATCATTTAAAATCTTTTTAGTTTCCTCTATCATTTTTATTTCTTCTTTTGTGTAACCATTATCCATAAAACTATCTATATGAGGAAGACAGTTATATGCAATCTTATATGGATACTTTTTATTTTCTAATCCTTTTATTGTGTTATCTAAATCATCTATACCTCCAACACCTGATCCAGATACTGCTTGATAAGTTGAGTAAACAATCCTTTTTATCTTATAAGCATCATGTAAAACTTTAAGAGGTAATACCGCTTGAATTGTAGAACAATTTGGATTAGCTATAATTCCGTTATTCCACTTTATATCCTCTGGATTAACCTCTGGAACTACTAGTGGAATATCTTTATCCATTCTCCAAGCACTACTGTTATCAACAACTACAACTCCATTTTCTCTCGCTATTGGAGAATATTCTTTGCTTATTTCACCACCTGCTGAAAATAAAGCAATATCTATATCTCTTTTAAAAGAATCATGATTTAATTCTTCAACTATAATATCTCTACCTAAAAAATTAACACTCTTACCTGCTGATTTTTTTGATGCAAATAAATATATATTATTTATAGGAAATTTTTTCTCCTCTAATACTTTTAAAAATGTTCTTCCAACCATTCCAGTTGCACCAACTATTGCTAGATTTGCTTTTTTCATTTTATATTCCACCCCAATTAATCTTAATATTTAATAAACATTTAATCCTTCACAGATTTTATGATAAAGTTCCATTCCTTCTACCAAAACTTCTTCATTGAAATTAAACTTTGAATTATGAAGTTGATGTGTATATCCTAACTCCTCATTTTTAACTCCAAGCATAAAAAACAAGCTAGGCACCGCTTCTTGATAATAAGCAAAATCTTCTGCTAGCATCATTGGATCGATATCTACTAATCTTTCTTCCGGTAAAAATTTAATTAAACTTCTTAATAATTTTCTATCATTTCTTACTGCTGGATACATATCTCTAAATTCAATGTTTATATTTACGTTAAACATAGTTTCCAGCCCCTTACATATATCACTCATTCTACTTTTAATTTTAGAATATACCTCTTTATCAAAAGCTCTTAATGTCCCCTCTAGCCTAATATTTTCAGCTATTATATTACGTCTTTCTCCTCCATTTATTGTACCTATGGTTAAAACAGCTCCTTCTATTGGATTAATATTTCTACTTATTATACTTTGGAAAGAGTTAATCAATTGAGCCGCTACTATTATTCCATCATTGGCTTTATGTGGTGCTGCTCCATGTCCACTTTCTGCTTTTATATCTATATCAAACTCCGCAGTTTGTGCCATCATTGGGCCAGCTTTTATACCTATTTCACCTTCATTCAATCCAGGAAATAAATGAAGTCCAAAAACATGTTTAACATTGTAATGATCTAAAACCCCTTCATTAATAATAACTTCTGCTCCACCAGGCCCCTCTTCAGCCGGTTGAAATATAAATAATATCCCTTTATTTACTGACTTAATAGTAGATATATAATGAGCAAATCCTAATAAAATAGACATATGTCCATCATGTCCACAAGCATGCATGTAATCAACATTTTCCGACTGGAAAAATACATTAGTTTCTTCTAAAATTTTTAACCCATCTATATCAGCTCTAAATGCTATAGACTCCTCTGAAATTTCTCCTTGTCTAAATGCTATAAGACCAGTTTTTGCTACAGATTTTACCTCGTAACCAAAGCTTTCTAATTTTTCTCTTATATATTTAGAAGTATTTACTTCACAAAACCCTATTTCAGGAATTCTATGCAGCTCTCTTCTATATAATCTTACTTCATCAATAAACTTTTCTTTCTCAAAAAACATTTAAACACACCCTTTAACTATTTTCTCTATCTAAAATTATATTCTCCACTACAAATAAACTCTGCAGGCCCTGTCATAAATATTTCATCATCTTTTTGCTCAATTATAAGATTACCACCTAGTACTTTTACATTTATCTTTTTATCACAACCTTTTAAAATTGAGCTTATAACTGCTGATGATGCAGCTCCTGTTCCACAAGCAAGAGTAATCCCAACACCTTTTTCCCATGTGATTACTTCTATATTTTTATGATCAATTACCTTGCAAAAATTAACATTTGTTTTTATTGGAAATATATCATTATATTCTATTGCTCGTCCAACTGCTTTTATATCTAAATCATTAAAATCATCAACAAATAATACTGTATGAATCGTTCCAACTACTAAAGAACTTATCTTAAAGCAGCTTCCATCTACACTAATTTCTTCATTAATAAAATATTTATTACCATTACTTACTGGTATTTCACTTGATACAAAAATCGGTTTACCTAGATTTACTTTTACGAAATTTACTTTACCATCTTCCACTATCACTTCCGGCTTCATAATTCCCGCTAAAGTCTCCACATTAAAGTTTTTTCCTTTTACAATTCCATTTTCATAAACAAACTTTGAAAAACATCGTATACCATTTCCACACATACTAGCTATAGATCCATCTGCATTATAAAACTTCATTCTTATATCAGCCTTAGTTGATTCTGATACAATAATCATTCCATCTGCCCCAATTCCATAATGTCTATTGCAAACTTTCTTAGCCAACTCACTATAATCTTCAAAATTCAAATCTCTTTCTTTTAAAATTATAAAATCATTTCCTGTTCCATGAAATTTTTGAAACTTAATCATCTTTGCCCCCACTATTCTATTCAAATATCTTTAAGTATTCCAATAGATTATTTAAATTTTAACTTATAAATTTAATTCTTTTGCTAGAATATTTGCTGCTTTTTGCTTGTCCTTAGAATCAATAGCAAATGATATACTTATCTCTGAAGTTGTAACTTGTTTAAATTCTATATTATTTTCAGCAAAAATCTTAAATACCTTTGCAGTTACTCCACTTTGATTCATCATCCCTATTCCTATAACAGATACTTTAGTTATATTTAATTCAACAGATATATTAATACCTAAAATTTCATCTTTAATTTTTGTTATAACATCTTTTATAGTTTCTAAATCATCTTTGCTTGCAGTAAATGAAACATTAACATATCCATTCGCAGGTGCTGTCTGACTTATCATATCTATGTTTATAAAATTTTGTGCTAATCTTTCAAAAATCGTTGCTATATTATTTGATTTAAATAACACATTATTTATAGTAATCATTAAATTATTTTCACTAATTGTAAGTCCAGTAATAACTCTTTCTTCCATTCTCTCATCATACTCCTTTATCCATGTTCCTTTTACATCACCAGTATTTAATGATACATAAATTGGTACATTATATTTACACCCTATTTCAACAGCTCTCGCATCCATAACCCCTGCACCTAATGATGCCATTTCCATCATTTCTTCATAGCTTATATAATCAATTTTCTTTGCTTCTTTATATACTCTAGGATCTATAGAATATATTCCATCTACATCTGTATAAATCTTGCAAGGACACTTTAGTTTTGCAGCTATTGCAACAGCTGTAGTGTCTGATCCACCTCTACCTAAAGTAGTTATATCTCCATCTTCATTAATTCCTTGAAAACCTGCTACTACTACAATTTTTCCTTCTTGTAAATATTTTTTTACCTTCCTAACGTCAATATCTGCTATTTTATTTTTTGTATGAATACCTTGTGTTTTAATGCCCGCTTGAAACCCTGTTAGTGATATAGATTTATAACCTTCGGCCTCTAAAGCCATAGATAATAATGATATAGACATCTGTTCACCTGTAGATAGCAACATATCTAATTCTCTTTTATTAGGATTATTACAAATCTCTTTAGACATATTTATAAGATTATCTGTTGTCTTCCCCATTGCAGAAACTACAACAACCACTTCATTTCCTTTTTCCTTTTCGTTAATAACTCTTCTAGCCACAAACTTAATTTTTTCAATACTTCCTACTGAAGTGCCCCCATATTTTTGTACTACAATATTCATTTCATTGCCCCCTTTAATAATATGAAATATCTTCTCTCTTTATCAAAATGTAACTTTAAATAAAAAACATAAATTCTTATTAAAACATTACATCATTTTTTAAAATATCTTCATAACTCTCTCTTTTAACTGCTATTCTCGCTATACCATCCCTTACAAATACAACTGCTGGTCTAGGTATCCTATTATAATTACTAGCCATTGAATAATTATAAGCCCCAGTACTTAGAACAGCTAAAATATCATTTCTTTCAACTTTAGGAAGCATTATATCCTTAACTATAATATCTCCTGATTCACAGCATTTTCCAGCTATCGTATATTCAATTTTTTCCTTATTATCGAACTTATTAGCTACTACAGCTTCATACTTTGCATCATACAATGCAGTTCTGATATTATCTGTCATTCCTCCATCAACAAAAATATAATTTTTATCACCGTAAGTCTTTTTTGTTCCACCAACCTTATATAACGTTGTACCTGCATTTGCAATAATTGATCTTCCTGGTTCTATCATTATTTTAGGTATTAATAAATTATGCTTTTCACATTCTTCTTTAATTGATATCACCATGTTATTTAAGAAATTACTTAATTCTATAGGTACATCTCCATCAGAATAGTAAACTCCAAAGCCTCCACCCATATTTAATTCTCTGGTAACAAAATCACATTTTTCTTTTATTTTGCTAATAAAATCAACCATAACTGAAACACTCATATAAAAAGATGTTTCCTGAAATATTTGTGATCCTATATGACAATGAAATCCTCTTAAAGTAACCCTTTCACTATTCATAAATTTTCTTACTACTTCATATATATCTTCACTAAATATAGATTCTCCAAATTTTGAATCATTTTTAGATGTTTGTATATATTCATGGGTGTGAGCATCTACTCCTGGATTTACTCTTAAAAGAACTTCAATTTTTTTATCTAATTCATTACATAAATATTCAATTAAATCTAATTCATCTCTATTATCAACTACTATTCTTCCTATACCTGATTCTATAGCCAATCTTAACTCTTCTTCTGTTTTATTATTTCCATGCATGTAAACCCTACTTAATGGAAATTTACTTCTAATAGCCGTGTAAAGTTCCCCTCCTGAAACTACATCAAGAGATAACCCTTCTTCTTCTATTACCTTGCAAATCGCTAAGTTTAAAAATGCCTTTGAGGCATATATTACTTCTGTTTCAATTCCTTTTCCTTTAAAATTATCATTAAAAACTCTACAGTTTCTTCTTACTAACTCTTCATCAACTACATATAACGGAGTTCCATATTCTTTTGCTAGATAAACAACATCACAATTACCTATTTCTAAATTACCATTTTGATTTTTTTTCATAGTTCCAAATAAATTCATGTTATATCCTCCTATTTACTAAAATTCAACTTATATAAGTTAGTAAATAAAAAACAGTCATGAGCAAAAGGTACTCATGACTGTTTTAAAACAATATAAAACAAAACCTTCTGCCCCAACAAGATGTAGCTCTTCTTTATGAAAATTGGGCAATTCTCATAAGACAGTTCTATGCTTCTTAAACATAGACCCAATAAATAGACTCTTATCTATTTATTTCGGCGATGGCCCCTTTCCTATACATTGAAGTTATCAAATCTCATATTTGAACTTTCTGTTATAGTACTGATGACAATCGCGGCCTCTACAACAAGTTGTTTAAAACATATTAAATTCACATTAAGTTAAATAAAGTTTAACATTTTATTACATTTGTGTCAAATATTTATTCTAATTTTATTATCTAGCTAAAAAAGTATTCCTCTTATATTTTCTTATATAACTATTTTTTCTTACTCTTTAGCTATATATGCTATTTTATTATTTCCAAAAAACATTTGCTCCCACAAAGCATCACTTTCTAAAACCTCTTTTCCTTTAGATGATTCTATTGTTAATCTAGCTTTTCCAATACATCTAAGATAAGTTGGATTTATTCCTCTTGATACTGAAAATAAAATTTCACTATAAGATAATCCCATAACATTTAAAAGAGATGATGCAAAAATATCCTTCTCTCTTATGAATTCTATCGTATACTTTGTTTCATTCTCATCTACATAAATAAAAGTTATATTATTATCTATAAATTTTTCTGTTAAATTATGCTCTTTTGTATTATTCCTTTCAATCTTAATTTTATTCTCATCTTCCACTAGAACCTCTTCATTTTTTGCAATAAATAAAGTAGCAGATCTTAAATAATCATATTTTTTCTCTGAAATAATATCATTAGCAACAATTGTATAAGGACCTATCTTAGCTCGACACCAATACCAATGATTTATTATTCTATCCATTTCAACATTTCCCCAATTATGATCGTGATATCCATTACCCTCTAGCTTCATGCTTAATCCATTAACTTTTACTTGTCCTGAAGCTTCTGCACTTGGTTGCGGTACTAACCATCCAAAATAAAGATTTTCGTTTTCTCCAAAAAATGTATAACCTGTTTTAGGTCTATACATAGGAAGAGTACTTTTCATAACACAATCATACTGTACTAATGTGTCTTCAAAATGAATGTAATAATTTCCATCTTGATATTTTATAAAGCTATCTCCTATTTTTACATCACATCGTTCTCTTGATGCATGTATTATATTTTTATTTTCTTCTGTTATTGTTCTACAAATTGTTTGACCATTTGGTAAGGTGACATCTAAAGTAGCTGTTGGCTTCCCTGGTCCTTTAACATCAAATCTATCTTTTGTATAAAATATTACTACAAATCTACACCCATTATTATATTCAGCATCAAAATACCACCATTCATATGAACCCCTATCTCCTGACGTTCTAAGGCCATCTTCCCATATATCTACTTTCTTACCAATCCCTAATTTACTATAATATTGATCTTCTTTAGCTAAAAATACTCTTTTGTTCATATCACTTTCTCCTCATCTCGTATAAGATATACATATGAGTTTTTTTGTCATAATGTGATTTTTAGCAAACATAATATAAAGCAAAAAAAATCGTATTGAAAAATAAACTATATCTTTCAATACGATGTTAGAACAAAAGACTAATTATCTTCTATTGTTTTGTTCTTTTTTAGCTCTTCTGCAAGCAGCACATCTTGTAGGTTCATTAGTGAATCCTTTTTCTTTATAGAATTCTTGTTCTCCTACTGTAAATACAAATTCTTGACCACAATCTCTACATACTAATGTTTTATCTGTCATTTTTCTTTCCTCCTTGGAACTTGGAACTTAAAAGTACTAAAAGTGAGTAAAGTACTTTTTTCAATATTATTTATCCCCAAGAAAACGGAATATATTCATTACTTACTCAATTTATTTTATATAATCTATTATTTTTTATATCCTATAAACTTAATTATCAACTTGTATATTTACTTCTTTAAATATAATCATATTTGACATCTATTATCGATAAATCATTCAATTATTAAACAATATGCTACTTAATTAATCTCTTATATTTTCATCTTTTAATGAACTCTCCATATTCGATATTTGATTCATAATTTCATCTTTAATCTTTTTTATTTGTTCTACTTCATCAATCTCTTTAATAAACTCTCCTTCAGTAAACTTCTCACTTAACAAAAGCATTATTAAAGATTCAAAAGCATTTGCTCCTCCATTTTCTGTATTACTTCCTGTACTTACTAATGTCTTAGGAACTATATCTATTTTTCCTTCTTTAATAGCATTTGCAAATGAAGCCATTACATCACTAACAACTTTATATTGTGGACCTCCATAAGCACTAACCTGTTCCTTAGCAGCTATAGCCTTTGATATACCTACTCTAGCCTCCTTATCAGCTTCTGCTTCAGCTGTAATCTTAATCTTAAACGCTTCTGCCTCTGCTTCCTTTTTAACTTTATATGCATCGGCCTCAGATAACTTTTGTATCTTTTCCGCATCTTGTCTTGCTTTCATAAGTTCTGCTTTCCCTTGATTTTCTTGAATCATAATATTTATATCAGACTCTGTTAATGTAGTTTGTTGCTTTGCAACTGCCTCTGCTTCTCTTAATTCCTTTTCTTTCTCAGCTGCTTTTTGTTGAGTTTCATAAGTCTGAAGTTGCTCTCTTGCTATCTGTCTACTTCTTAATTGTGTTAATATAGTTTCTATCTCATTTCCTACCTTTGGACTTGCTGGTGTTCCTATTAATACTTCTTCTAACTCTAAGTTATAATGTCCGAACTTTTCTTGCATCTCTTTTGAACTTTGAGCTTGAATCTCATTACGTTCTTGAATTAATTCAATTAATGTTTTTGTTTGACCAATGTTCTTAAAATATGCTGAAATCATTGGATCTAAAGTCTGATCTACCAGCATCTTTATATCTCCAAATCTTTGGATAACTAACGGTGCTTTTCTATAATCTATATGAAATACAACTGATAAAGGTAAGTTAGGTTCAAATGCATCCTTAGTGATTAAACTAACTTCTTTAAGATTTTCATCATATTTGTGATTTCCTATTTGATTAGATATCCATTTTAAAATTACATTTGTAGTAGGGACTTTAATTATATTACCTGCGTAAGTATTAAAGGCATATTTTCCTGGCATTAGAGGTTCATTCCAAACGCCTCTATATCCTTTTTTCACCAACTCACCATGTTTATAATCTACTCCTGAAAAATCTTCTCCCTTTGATCCTGTATAAGATACTACTACACCTACAAACCCTACTGGAATTACTACCTTAGGAATAAATTCAATAGTAGCAAATAACCTATTTATAAAGTAAGTACCATCAGCTAAAACTTGATATTGTCTCCCTCTAAAACCTCCGGCTCTTAAAAATGCATCTATATCTTGAAAGTTATTATGATAATTAGGATCAGCTGCATCATCTCCAACAGTAGGACATATTATATTTTCTCCTCCTAGTGAAGGACCATCATGAACAGTAACTATTCCAACTAAATCAGCATTACCTTGAATAATAACTGGCTCAAACCCTTTTCTTTCATGAATTAACTTAGCCATCGCCTTTAATGTTTCTTGTTCTGCTTTAGTTCCTGTTTTTAGACAATACGTAACAGTTTCAGTTATAATAACAAACTGTGCTAAATTAAATGCGTAAGTACCTTCTCTTATAATTCCTCTTTGAGGTCCTTTTTGACCACCATTCATCAAAAATCCTCTTACATCTTGAAAGTTATTGCTCTCTTCTACAACCATTCCTAAAGTCTGTGTAGGTTCAAGTGCTTTACCATCTCTAGCGAATACATAAGCTACTTTTCCTTGTGGAATAGTAACTAAAGGTACAACATGAATCTTGTAAATTAAAGGAGTTCTAAAATGAATACCTCCTCTTAATAATTCTGGTTGATACCCTGCTTCTCCATTTAAAGCTATTATTTGCTCCTTTAATGATCCTTTTCTACTCCACCATTTTTCTACAATTCCCACTTTATCATTGTCTATAATTCTTAATCCAAAAATCCAAAGTAAGAACCATAAACATAATATTACCCCAATAATTATTCCTGCAATCTTGATATAATCACTAATATTCCCCAATAAATCTACCTCCTAATTATTTTTTAAAATTACTATACTTATTTCATTATTAAATATATTGTTAATTACCTTATATATTCTATTTCATAGGAGAATATTAATATTTTTGTACAAAAAGGGCACTTACGTACCCTTTAAATAGTTTTAGACATCAAAATTTTCAATATTTCTTTCTTATCATTTATTACTCGTGGCATTTTAATTTGATTTTTTGATATACCTTTCTTTATCAAAGATTCTTTAATTATATTAAATGTTCCACCATTTACTACCTTTACTTTTACTTTAGCTAATCTATTATTGTTTCTAAATCTACCATAAGCTAAGTTAGCTCTTTGTAACTCTTTATCTAAAACATTTTCAAACTCTATCATATTTCTTCTTGATATATCATCTTTAAACTCAAAATAAAATATATATCTACCAGGACTTATAGTTGTATCTTCAATCGTAGTATAATCTACCAAAGATAAATTCAACTTTTTTACAGTATTTTGTATAGATATAGTTAAATGTTCTTCTGTAGTCTTCTCTGAAACCATATTTAGAACTTGATTTTTTCTATATAAAAACTCTATCTCTGGACAATTATTATAATTTCCAACAACCTTAATTACATCTCCAAGCTTGTACCTATACAAACCTGCTTGATTAGTTATAACAATCTCATATTTTTCTCCTAATTTAAGCTCATTCAATCTATACGTCTTATCAATTTCTTTATTTTCATCTTTAACAGAAATAAATTCATAAAATACTGTATCAGGAATAATTACGTACCTTATCTTATCAATATACGGATTAATTCCCATTGTAGCTTCCGTTGCTGCATAAGCTGTAGAATATATTGGCAAATTACCTGTATAATAATTAACTCTTTCATCATATATAGAAAAGTTAGCTCCAGCTACACAAGCAATATAAGTTATTTCAGGCCATATTCTTTTACATATCCCTTTAAAACCTCTTTTTCTTTCAATATCTATTTTATCAGCTCTGGCAGCATCTGGTTTAATATATTTTTTTAGTTTTTCTCTTGTGATATCATCTATATTTAAGCTCTTATTTATTCTCCCTTTTCTAATATCCATAACTAATAAATCTATTTTCTCTTCTAAAAACCTTAATAAGTCCAAAACATTTGATATAAATACGCTAGTTATATAAGATAACTTTCTTTCTTTTAATGCAAATAACAAATGTAAATACATCTGTGCCTCTTTATCTTTAACCTCCATAACTTCATAAGGTGATGTATACATATATGGTATTAAGCCCTTAATTTTCTTCATTCCACCTGAAGTTGCTGAGCATATTGGTATTCCTGACTTAGTGTATGTTGTAGTAACTGTATCTGCAAACATAAGCCCTTTCCCATATTTAAAGCTTTCCCTAAAGTTATTATATACAAACCTTTGTGAAAGAATCGCCATATATTTTGATGCTGCCATTCTTCCACTTTTAGTAACTGGAATTAGTTTTTGTTTTCCTGTAGTTCCTGATGTATGTCCAAAATACTCTACCTCCTCAGAAACCAAGATATTTTTCTCTCCATTTGCCATTCTATCTATATAGTTTTCATAATCAAGATAATTACTTAAAGGAACTTGTCTTATATAATCTTCTATTGATTTTACATTTTGAAAATCATATTTTATACCTATTTCACTTTTAGCATTTCTCTTCAATATTTTTAATAATATTTCCTTGTTTACATTCTCAGCATTTTTTGTTTCTCTATTAAACTTATTCTCAACAATTCCACCTGTAGTAATTATACTACAATACAATAATTTACTTAGTATACTCATAGATAAATTCTTCCTATTATTACATTTCCGTAAATAATATATGTTTTTTGTCGAATATATGCTACTTCGCTATATTAATCTATATACAAATAAAGCCAGGTTTTTCCCTGGCTTCTTATAAAAATTTATAAATTTTTTAACTGTTTTATCTTTCAAGAATTTTACTAACTAATACCGTAAAACATCTCTCATTGATATAATTACTATATTAAATACTTAATAATTTATCTAAATATATTGATTTCATTTGTTCGCTTGCCATTGCTTTTTTTACAGGTGAAAGCTTAAGTATAGATGATAATATAGCAGCCATGGCCCTATGGCTTACTAAAGCTCTATTATCAAAAATTAAATTTGCCAATTGTCCTTTTTCAATTGCCATAAGTACAACTCTATGAACTGAAGTTGCTGGAGTTATTATTCTCTTTCCTCTTGATTTTAGACATATACTATTTTTAAAACAATTTCTAACACATACTCCACATCCTAAGCACAAATCTTCATCTACTTTTGCTACAACTTTTTCCATAGGAGTACCTTCATTTATCGTTACCCTCTTTATTGCACCTACAGGACATGCTTTAATACATTTACCACAATTCACACAAGAATTTTTATCTATATTAGCAATATAATTGGTCGTTTCAACTGGATGCATTACTCCAAACTTTTTTGCAGCTACCATAGCTTCGCAACAACATCCACAACAATTGCAAATAAAGTTTACACCTTTTCTAACATTTTCACCACATTGAACTAAGTTATTTTCATATGCAACTTCTAAAAGCTCTAAACATTCTGATACATCAACTTTTCTTGCAAATTCATGTTTAATTAATGAAGATGCAGTATTATTAAATGTCATACATATATCCATTGGTGCATCACATGCCTTTCCAACATGTTGCATCTTATGCCTACAATAACAAGTGCTTATTCCTATGTCTGTGGCTGTTTTTATTATATGTGATGCTCTTTCATAATCTAAAACTTCTACTGAATTTTCTGAGCTTAAAACACTTTCCTGAACATAGACTCTTCCAAGTTTAGTATCAGCACTATAAAATAATTCTTTAATAAAGTCCTCTTCAACATTCATATATTGATAATACAATTCTCCTAAAAGCTTTTGATCTATATCCCCTCTAGTTCTCATCATACTAAACTCTAAAAAACCAGCCATTGGAGGTGGCAATAAAAAAGTTCTTTTACCCTCATGCTCTATATCTAAAAGTATAGCTCTACTCGCTAGTTTATCTAATATTTTTGTAGCTTCTACTACCTTCATCCCCCATATATTTGCTGCTTTTTCTGCAGTAAAGGCTTTAATAGGGAGTTGTGCTACAAGTTCAGCTTCTCTTTTGTCAAAAAGCATTTCAAGTATTTTATAAAGCGTTTCAGATGCTGGCGCTCCTTGTGGAAACCTATTTAGTCTTTCCTCTAAACTTTTGTATGCTGATTTTCCTACTACATGTGACATGCTTTTTTCTCCTTTTATAACCATATTACATTAATATTTTGCCATATTTTCATAAATATAAACATTTACGATATTATCTAGCTTACTAATCATTCAGAGAATTTTATTGTTTTTATAATCCTATCATGAGCTATTACAGTATTGTTAAATATATTAGTAGCATTATTTAAATACATTGATGGTTGAAGTAGTGATGGACTAAAATGAGTTAACAATAGTTCCTTTACCATTCCTTCTTTTGCTAAAGTGGCTGCTTCAGCAAATGTCATATGCTTATTTTTTATAGCTTTATCTCTATCTTCATCACTTCCATATGTTCCTTCGCATATAAAAAGATCACTATCTGAAATAAACCTTATTATACTTTCTATTGGTCTACTATCTGTAATATAACTAATTTTAATTCCTTTTCTTATATCTCCTAAAACCATATCTTTTGTATATACTATATTATTTTCTTTCGCTATCTCTTCCTTCTGTAATAAACTCCACAGATTTTTAGGAACTTTATTTCTCACTGCTTTATCAACATCAAATTTAGGTTTTCTATTAATATAAAAATTATATCCAATGCATGGTGATGAATGCTCTAGTTCTAAACTATTTATAACAATATCTCCTTCAAATCTATCCTCAAAACTAATTTTGTCCTTTTTAACTGATAATTTTATATTATATGGATTTTCAATTATTATAAGTTCATATGGTAAATATGGACATATTACTCTAAGTCCTTGAATAACATCCTTTATTCCTTTCGGCCCTAAAATTATGATTGGCTCCTCTCTTCCAGAGTTTCCTATAGTAGCTAAAAGTCCTGGTAATCCTACAATATGATCGCCATGACTATGAGTTATACATATTACATCAATGTTCTTAAATCCCCATCCAAGAATTCTCATAGAAACTTGAGTTCCCTCACCTGAATCAATAAGTATCTTTCTTCCCTTGAAGTTTATAAGAGCTGCAGATAAATACCTTTCAACCATAGGCATTCCTCCACCTGTTCCTAACATCGCAATATCTACCATGAAATTTCCTCCTAAGTCCTATATAAGAAAAGACGTTGCATCTTTTTGCAACGCCTCATAATCACATTTAGATAACTGTTTATCTAGTATGATTACATTTAATATTATTCATATAGGTAAAATTATTATACCTATTTTCTTAAATTACAGTCATATAATTTAATTTTATCATTCATTATCTATTTTAGTTAATAGCATCTAATGTTTCAACAATGATTTTTTCATACCCTATAATCTCACTCTTTTCAATCTCTTTCATTTTTTCATCATCTATGCTATCAAAAATTATTCCTAACATATCTCCACTATGAGCTCCAATTATACCTAGTCCACCAGTTAACTTCTTTATTTCTAGTATCTCTTCTAAAATATCATACTTTAACCTATGTTGGTTTCTAATTATACTTTCAGTAGATACCTTAGCTAATTTTTTAGTATCTCTATTTTCAAATGCTTCTCTTAGGTCAATAAGTAAATCATTTATATCTTTTAATGGCTCTAATTTCTTACCATTATACTCTACAGTATCCACAATATTTTTTCCAATAAAGCATAATACATAAAATTTAAAATAGCTACCAACCTTTTCTTTAACTGCACCTTCTTTATAATCAAAAATTGTAGCTTTATCAAATATAATGCTATCTGTAGGTTCTATTTTTAAACAGTGTCTTATAAGTTCTTCTTCATTAAAACTTCTATCTGTTAACTTTAGTAATCCATTATAAATTGCACATAAATCTGCTGTACTACTAGCAAAACCTTTTCCTTTAGGAATTGTTGAATTTATAGCTACTCCTACTTTCTTACCTTTATATCCCCATTCTTCTAAAATATTATCTATAAATTTATAAGACTTTAAATAAAAGCTTTCATTTTCTCTTTCAACTTCATCTGATAATACTATCTTCGTATATAAATTTATAGGACATGATAACAAAATATCTATTTCATTACACTTCCCTTGAATTACTTCCCCAACACTTCCAGGGTATCTTTCAATTATCTTCATACTTTCCCTCTTTAACTTCTATAAGTAAATCATATATTTTAATAAAAAATATAGCTAAAGTCATATTATATAACCTTAGCCATATTTTTGTCATCTCAAATTATAATAATCTAAATAACAGAAATACTATATTATTGGAAGTATATATCTCCTATTGTTATCATTATAAATTTCTACATCTATATTATATACCTTTTTTATGTTTTCTCTTGTCATAACCTTATCAGCTTCACCAATATCAATGACTTCTCCATCCTTTAGCATAATTATTTCATCACTAAACAACGATACTAAATTTAAGTCATGAAGTACTGCGATAATAACTTTATCATTGCATATATCTTTAAATATTTTTAAAAACTCGATTTGATACTGTAAGTCTAAATGAGATGTAGGCTCATCTAACAAAATAATATCTGTATCTTGTGCTAAAGCCCTTGCTGCAACTACTCTTTGTAATTCTCCACCACTTAACTCAGTAACTAATTTATCTTTGAATTTCCATATATCAGCTTTGTCCATAGCCTTTTTTACTATTTCTCTATCCTTTTTATTATATCCTTCAAATCTACCTTTATGAGGCACTCTTCCCATCATTACTACATCATATACTTTAAATTCATAGTTAATATGGATATTTTGAGGAACTGATGCTAATATCTTCGCTATTTCCTTCGGAGTCATAGAAATTAAATCTTTATTATCTATGAATATAGTGCTTTTATTAGGAGCTAACAAACTACTTATATTTTTAATTAATGTAGTCTTACCACATCCATTAGGACCAATTATAGAATAGAACTTACCTTTATTAAACTTTAAGGTTATTCCTTTTAATACTTCTTTTTCATCATAAGAAAATTTTATATTATCAATATGTACTAACGATTTCATTCTATTCTATCCTTTCTTATGTTTATTCAATAAGAATATAAAGTATGGTGCACCAATCATAGCTGTAACTGCTCCTATTGGTAATTCTGCTGGTGAAGCTACTGTTCTAGCAACTGTGTCAGCTAAAACTAAAAACATTGCTCCTCCTACTGCTGCAAAAGGAAAAAAATACTTGTGTTCCGGTCCTATAATCATTCGTATAATATGCGGAATAATTAATCCTACAAATCCAATAATCCCATTAAATGCTGTGCTTGCAGCAATAATAAATGATGATACTATTATTACTCTTCTAACTAGCTTATTAGTATCAACACCTAAACTTTTAGCTGTATCATCTCCAGTTAGAATAATATCTAAATCTCTTGAGTGCATTGTAAGATATATTACACCTAATATAACGCAGGGAGCCACAATAGATATTGTTTTCCAACTTGATGTGCTTAATCCTCCCATAGTCCAAAAGACTACACTTTCTAGTTTATCCTCATTCATAATCATAAGTGTAGATTGCATTGCATTCATAAGGAAACTTATTGCTACCCCTGAAAGCAGTATGTTAGTAGTTGAAACTCTTCTCCCAACTCTCCCTAAAGTATAAACTAAAAATGTAGTGACCATAGCACCTATAAATGCAAATAAAGTAGTTAAGCTAAAACTAAAAAAACTACTTTTTAAATCGAACAGTATTGAAATAGTAGCTCCAAGAGCTGCTCCTGATGATATTCCTAAAATAAATGGATCTGCCATTGGATTTTTAAAGACCGCCTGATAACTTCCTCCAACTACAGCTAATCCCATCCCAACTATAGTAGCCATAACTATTCTAGGCATTCTTAACTTAAATATAATTAGAGCGTGGGTATTAAATGACCCACCCTCTAATTTGTTACCTATGAAGGGTATCCTTGTAAAAATAGTAGAAAATACATCTTTAACACTTATTGATGCAGAACCTACAGATACTGCTATCATTGTTAAAAATACAAAAGCTATAATTAATATCACAAAACATTTCCCTTTATTTTTTCTAATAATATCCTTCATAAAACTTTTCCTCTTTATTTATTAATTAAATGCTTCAGGATGAAGAATCTTAGCTAAAGCTTCTAAACCATCAGCAAGTCTTGGTCCTTGTCTATTTAAAAGATTTTGATCTATTTCATAAACCTTTCCATTTTTAACAGCCTCTAAATCTTTATAAAAATCAGTTGATTCAAAAGTTGCTTTTGTATCATTATCACCAGCTAAAACTATTATTGATGGATTTTTTTCAGCAAGTTTTTCTTTACTATATCCCCATCCTTCTGAATCATCAGCAATATTTTCGCCATTAGCCATTCTAATCATTTCACCGATAAAAGTATTACCACCTGCTGTTGAATCTTTCTCTCCAAATCCAACTACATAATACATGCTTGGTGCTTCTAATCCTTCTACCTTTTTAGTAACTTCTGCTACCTTTTCTTTCATTCCAGCGACAACTTCCTCTGCTTTTGGAGAGGCATTTAATATCTTCCCTAATGTTTCTATTGAATTATAAACACCTTCAAAGCTATCTTCTGAATATAAAACTATTGTTGGAATTCCTAATTCATCAAGTTTAGCTTTAGCTTCATCTGTAAAGTGAGTAGATGCCACAACTAAATCTGGTTTTATTTCTGCTATAAGTTCTAAATTTGGCTTAGTTAGTGTCCCTACTTCTTGCACTTCTAAAGCTTGCTCTGGATAATCACAATACTTAGTTCTTCCAACCAATTTATCACCTTTATCTAAAGAATAAACCATTTCAGTAACGTTTGGTCCTAAAGATATAACTGTTTCTGGTTCTTTTTCAATAATTACTTCATTACCATTTGTATCAGTTATAGTTAACGGGTATGTTGTAACTGATTCTTGTGCATTACTTGTATTATCTTCTATAGTATTCTTTTCTCCACAGCTTACCAAACCTAAAGCTAGCATTAGTATAGCTAACATCATTATAATACTTTTAAACGTCTTTTTCATATTTTTTTCTCTCCTCATATAACTTTTTATAATTTTTACTTTCGTCATTATCTAAGCCAGCTTTATCAAAAGTATCCATTTCTTTTATAATTGTTAATGCTGACTCTATTATAGAAAAGGCAATTGGACATCCACTACCTTCCCCTAATCTCATCTTTAAATCAAACATAGGCTCTAAATTCATTTCTTTATAAACTTCATTCATAGCTTTTTCTGTAGATTTATGTGATGAAAACATAAAGTCTTTAACAGTTTCATTAATCTTATATGCACATAATGCTGCTGCTGAACTTATTAATCCATCTATAACTATTGGAACTCTATTTTTTGCTGCACCTATAAAACTTCCGCAAAGGCTTGCAATATCAAGACCTCCAACTTTACTTAATACGTCAATAACATCATCTTTATTTGGATTATTTAACTCTAAGGCCCTTCTTAAGACCTTTTTTTTATTTTCTAATCCACCTTCAGTAAGACCTGCTCCAAGTCCTACTAAATCCTCTACATCTAAATCTAATAAAGCTGCTATAACTGCTGTACTAGTTGATGTATTTCCTATTCCCATCTCTCCAGTACCTAGTAGGTTATATCCTTCACTAACAAGAATATCTACAGATTCTATTCCTATATTTATAGCTTTAATTACCTCTTCTCTTGTAAGAGCATTTCCTAATGCCATATTTCTAGAACCTTCTCTAACCTTCTTATTAACTACATTTAAATTTGATATTTGACCTTTTACACCAACATCAATTACTTTTATTTCACTTCCATAAAACTTTGCTAATATTCCAACTCCAGTTGTATAATTAGGTAAATTATTAGTTACTATATTTGTAACTTCTTGAGAACATCCACTTACCCCTTCATCACAAACTCCATTATCAGCACAAAAGATTAGTATATTTTTCTTATTAACCTTATTAAAAACTTCACCAGTCATTCCCGATATTTTAACAGCTATTTCTTCAAGTACTCCAAGACTTCTAAGTGGCTTACTTAAATTATCTAAATACTCCCATGTCTTATCCATTATTTCTTGATCTAAAGGTTTAATTTTACTTAATGCATCATCTAATAAATTCATCTAGTCTCTCCTAATATTCTCAAAACATTTTAACATATCTAATAAAATCTCATTATTTTCTCTACTTTTTACTGCTAATCTTATAAAAGAACTATCTAACCCTCTGTAATTACCACATTTTCTAATAAGTATTCCTTTGCTTAAAGCAAATTCAAAAAGTTCATTATCTGTTGAATTTTCTAATTTACATAAAACAAAATTACTATTACTATCAAATACTCTATTAATTACATTAAGTTTTCTTAATTCTTGAATTAAAAATTCTTTTTCATTAATATTTACTTTTAAAGATTTCTCTATATACTCGCTATCTTCTAATAAATACCTCAAGGATAAAGCAGCAAATGTATTTATATTCCAAGGCAATTGTTTTCCTCTAAGTTTACTAAGTATTTTTTTATCAGAGCTTATTGCCCAGCCTAACCTTATTCCTGGTAAGGCAAAATATTTTGTAATTGCTCTAACAATAATTAAAGATTTGTAATTATTTACTTCGTCTATAAAACTTTTAGCTTTATCTCCTGAAAACTCAACAAAAGCCTCATCAATAATTATTCTTTTACCATTCTTTTCGCAATAATTTAAAATGAACTTAAATTTTTCTTTATCAATGTTACTTCCATTTGGATTATTAGGATTAGCTATTATTATTCCATCACATACCTTTAATTTATCTAAAATATCTTCATAATTATAAGTCATATCACCATTTAAATAGCTATATTTAATCTCTAATCCATATTTTTTAGCACTAATTTCATATTCAGAAAATGATGGTGCAATAATACATATACTTTTTAATGTTGATATTGCTAAGTCTAATACCTCTGCAGCACCATTTCCTAAAATTATATTATCATTATCTATAGAAATTTTATGATATTTAATAATAGCTTCCTTAGTAGATCTATATTGTATATCTGGATAATAATTTATTAAGTTTGTTGCTTCTTTTATACCTTCATAAAAACTACTAGGTACACCTAAAAGATTTATATTAGAGCTATAATCTATAAGCTCCTTACCTTTTAATAACCCTTCTGTATATATATCTCCACCATGACTAGTCAATGTTTTGTTCATAAGTTAATTACTCCTACTATACAAATGCTAAAGATAAAAAATAATATTTCACTTACTATCATAAGCTTATTACATTCTTTTATATGTTTTCTATTTATCGGTTTTATATTATCGCCTATTGTAGGCTTTTCTATTACTTCTCCAAAATAGATATTAGTTCCACCTAATCTTATATCCATAGCTCCAGCTGCCGCTCCTTCAGGATAAGCACAATTTGGGCTTTTATGATTTTTTCTATCTCTTATCATAATTCTAAATGCCCTTATAATATTCCCTCCAACTATTGGTGATGAAATACACATAGCCACCCCTGTAATCCTTGCTGGAATAAAGTTAGCTATATCATCTAGCTTTGCTGGAAAATACCCAATATATTTATACTTTTCTGTTAAATATCCAAGCATAGAATCCATAGTATTTATAGCTTTATACATCATTGCTAAAGGTGCTCCTCCTATAATTCCATAGAAAAGTGGAGCTATAACACCATCTGATGTATTTTCAGCTACAGTCTCTACCGCAGCTCTTACTATTTCATTTTCTTCTAAATAAGTCGTATCTCTTCCAACGATATATGAAAGCATAAGCCTAGCTTTTTTTATATCTACGTCATCTAATGCTTTATAAACCTTCTCACTTTCTATCTTTAAACACTTAGCTGCTACTGTTGTATAAAGTAAAAAGCTATTTAATAATATATAAATCATTTTATTGAAACTAAATAAATTTACTATTAAAAATGTAATTAGATACGTAGTAAAACTAACTATAAGAAAGATAAATCCACCATATTTTTTTAGTTCTTTATCATCCTTAGCTTTTTTTCTAAAATACTTTTCTAAAGTTGAGATGAATTTTCCCATATATATTACTGGATGTGGAAATCCATATGGATCTCCAATTATAAAATCAACTACAATTGCAATCCCAATGGATATTAAGTTTAATAGTAAAAAGTCTATCATCTTTTTATCCCCATAATATTATAGATACTATCTATATCTATACTTTCTCTAACAATAGAAGCTAGTTTATCTATTTCTTTATCTCGTATTGCTTCATATTTTGATGACTTCTTTTCGATTAATCCTCTTTCTCTTCTAATAGCGTTTAAAATAGTTTCCCTAAAAGAGCTACTATCTAATACTCCATGAAGATATGTTGCCATTATCTTTCTATCTTCACTTATATATCCATCATTAATGCTAGTTTCTTCTCCATTAGAACTAGTTAAGTTTACGAAATAATTATATTCACCTTTGGCTATTGTTTCACCCATATGAATTTCATATCCATATACTTTGTCACCTAAAGAAGTTATACCTTCTGATCTGGTCATCGTTTTTTCTGTAGTTAACTTTGTAATACACGGAATTATACCAATTCCTTTTACACTTAAATTTTCACTTTCAACTTTATGTGGATCTAATATCTCTTCTCCTAACATCTGATATCCACCACAAATACCTAGTATTCTGCCTAATTTACTGTATTCTAATAATTTTTCTTCTAATCCAGAATTTCTTAAATAAATTAAATCATCTATTGTATTTTTACTACCTGGTAAGATTACTAAATCAGGATCTCCAAAGTCATTAGCCTTAGAAATAAATCTAACACTTACATCCTCTTCAACCTTTAAAGCATCAATATCCGTAAAATTTGATATATGAGGTAAATGAATAACAGCTATATCTATATCTCCTCTACCTTCTCTTTCAATAGATGAAGCCATAAATCCATCTTCATCTTCTAAGTTCAAAGTAAAATGTGGTACAACTCCTAGTGTTGGCTTATGAATAATATCAGTTAGCATATCAATTCCAGGTGTTAGAAGATCAATATCTCCTCTAAATTTATTTATTATTACACCTTTAACTCTTTCTTTTTCTGAGTCACTAAGTAAAAGTAAAGTTCCAGCTAAAGATGCGAACACTCCACCTTTATCGATATCTCCAACAATTATTACTGGTGCATCAACTAGTTCTGCCATTCCCATATTAACTATATCATTTTCTCTTAAGTTAATTTCAGCAGGGCTACCAGCACCTTCCATAACAACAATATCAAAGTTTTCTTCAATTTTTTCAAAGTCATTCTTAAGCATAACTTTAAATTCATCTTTTAAATTATAATAGCCCTTTGCATCAGTATTTAGAAATACTTTACCATTTACTATTACTTGACATTTTCTATCACTGGTTGGTTTTAAAAGAATTGGATTCATATAAGCTTCGGGTTCTATTCCTGATGCATAGGCCTGTAATACTTGAGCTCTTCCCATCTCTTTACCATCTAAAGTAATATAGGAATTTAAAGACATATTTTGAGATTTATAAGGACATACTTTATACCCATCTTGGGTGAATATCCTACATAAAGCCGCAACTAATATACTTTTACCAACCGATGATCCAGTACCTTGTATCATTATCTTTGCCAATTTTATCCCTCCTTTAAATAACGCTCTAAATCATTATTTTAGCAAGTGAAATATCTACTACGAGCGTATATAAGTAGAAATTTCCTCTAATTTAGAAATTCTCTAGAAAAAAAAGTAGTACACGGTTAGTGTACTACTATAGTTAAGGGTATATTTATTCCTATATACCCTCTATTCATCACATAAAAATGCCAATATTTTTATTAGCATAATATAAACGAATTTTCTCCCTAGTAGTCTCTCCCTCCGAAAGCTCTTAGAATCCATCTAGGCAGGTTTCCTGACTTATGAATCATCCTCACTTTCACCTTCCCCTAAATCTTAGAGTGGTATGTTTGAAAGTTTGTCCTCAATCACAGTAGCGGGGGCTGTTGTAGCTTTTACTACATTCCCTTTTACCCTTCTTTTACGAAGGCACCTAAATTTCTATATAATTTTCCTCACTCATTATATTGTAGATATTATAAATTAGCAATACTTTTATTTAAAATTAAAAATTACAACTTAAAACAATTAATAAAATTAACATTACCAATTCATTATTTGCACCTAAAGAATCTCCTGTTATTCCATTTATTTTACTATTACAATACTTATTAAATAGTATAGTTGTAATACTTGATATAATGACTATAATTAATAATCTTTTTATATCCACCATAAAAACAGCTATTAATATAAATAATAAATAATTAATTATAACTTCTTTAAATGTCACAGTATTTATAAATAAATTTCCACTTCCAATCTCTTTAGCAGCCTTTCCTATATAACTTATTAATACTATACTTACTCTACTTATCATAGGTAATAATATTATTATATAACTTGTTATATTATTTAATATAGTTGTATATCCTATAAATTTAATTAATATATTTATTATTATTCCAATACAAGCAAAAGTACCAATCCTACTGTCTTTCATTATGTCTATAATCTTATCTTTTCCTTTAGTTGCAAAGAATCCATCACAGGTATCACCGAATCCATCTATATGAAACCCACCAGTGATAAGAATATCTATAATTATTACAAATATTACTGCTATATCTAAATTGAAAAACTTTATTAAAAATGAATATACTATAAATTGAATTAATCCTATAACTAATCCAACTATAGCAAAAAAGTTTGCACCTCTTTTAAAGTCTGTGTTTTCACAAGGCAAAGACTTATTTATAGGAATTCTAGTTAGTACTTGAAGCATAAGTAAAAAATTCTCAAAATATCTTTTCATATTACTTTAACCTCATTGGCAAACCACATGCTACTAAATATACTTCATCGCTTTCTTTAGCTAAGATCTGATTAACCCTTCCTAAAATATCTGTAAAAATTCTACCTAACTTATATTCAGATACTAATGAAAACCCAACTTCATTAGTAATTATTACTGCATCTTTATCTTTTCTTCTTATTTGCTCTAAAAGCTTCAATACCTCATTAACAATTTCTTTCTCTAAAACATTAATCTCATCTTTGCTTAAATTATCTACATTCGTATATTTATCAAAAATTAAATTTGTTATCATAGTTCCAATACATTCTAACATTATATATTTTTCTTTTATATCAGCTACCCTATTATACAGTTCTCTGTAGTCTTCAATTGTGCTCCATAGCCTATTTCTACTTTCTTTATGTCTTTTAACTCGTTCCTTCATCTCTTCATCATAAATTATTGATGTTGCTATATAAGCAACATCATCTTTTTCTTTTAAAAGGCTTTCTCCATAGGAACTTTTGCCACTCCTACTTCCCCCTGTTACTAAAATTATTTTGCTCATTTTTTCTCCCTTCATATATGAGTTATAGAATCTATGTACCAATGTCCGTATTCATATTTAACAATTGATATATCCCCATTTTTTGATGAAAATTTCCAAAAATTATCTAACCCATTAAGTATGTAACAATAAGAATTTCTTATAAATCCCCCATGAGTTATTAAAAGAATATTTTCAAACCTTTTACTTTCAATATCTTTTAAAACATCCTCGGCTCTTAAGTAGCTTTCCATCGCACTTTCTCCCATAGGAATTTTATAATTTTTCCAATCTTCTTCCCATGCTCTAACTTCCTCACTATACTCTTTACAGATTTCATCATATGTCTTATTCTCAAATATTCCAAAGTTTCTTTCATCTAATCTTGCATCTACTTCATATTTAACATCTGCTCCAAATATAATCTTTGCAGTTTCACTACTTCTCTTTTTTGAACTAACATAAATTCTATCAAATTTAATTTCCTTAAGTTTTTCTCTTAAAATCTTAGCTTCTTCCATTCCTCTTATTGATAATTCACTATCATAAGCTCCATAATACCTTTTTTCTTCATTACTCTTCGTAGTACCATGCCTAACTAAATAAATATTCATTTTTCACCTTTTAATACCTATACTAGAAATTTCAATTTAATTTTATATTAACATATCTATTAAATCAATTAAGATATTTATGTATTAATTTCTTCTAATTACCAATAATACTTTTATTAGAACTTTTTAATATGTTAAAATTAATTAATTACCAATTTTTATAAATGAGAGGTGTATTATGAAAACTCTAAATAGACTACTATCAATATTATTGATTTTTTCACTAGTTTCTTGTGGTGATAAAGCAGCAAGCACAAGACCTGATGCAACTTCTGATACATTATTAGAACAAACTAGTGATTGGAGTAACTTCCAATACAAAATAGATACTGACGGCCACGTTGAAAAAATAATGAATGATTTATGTTCTGAAGCTTATTTAGGAAGAGTTGTAGGAACTAAAGAAAATGAAAGAGCTCAAGAATATATAAAAGATTACTTTAAAAATTTAAATATTTCTCCTTTCGATAATAACTATTACATTTCTAACAAAGATGGAGTAATTTCCTTAAGTGAGAATACTAATAACGTTGCAGCAGTTATTAAGGGTACTGATAGTTCTAAAGCAGTATATATTACTGCTCACCTTGATCATGTTAACGATGCTAATAATAATCCACTAAATGGTGCTATAGACAATGCTTCAGGAATCGCTGTCCTTCTTGAAACTGCTCATAAAGTTAAAGAATTAACTGATAAAACCCCATTAGATATGGACGTAGTTTTTGTTGCATTTAATGCTGAAGAGCTTGGACTTTTAGGTAGCCAAAACTTCTTTAATAAATACTATAAGACTTACTCAGAAAGCTATAATATTAATATTGACTGTGTAGCTCAAAAGAATTGTAACACATTATCAATGGGCAACGATGATCCAAACTCTGAAGAGTTATATAAAGCTATGAAAGAAATCTTTGATAAAGAAAATGTTATCTATGATGATTCTTTATACGCTACAAAAAATGGTGTGCGTTATGGAACTAGCGATCATATAGTTATACGTCAATATGGAGCACCTTCTTTAGTTTTAGGAGATTCTACAATAATGGATGTAGTTCATACTAATAAAGATAACTTAGAAAATATTGACTATAGTGATTTAGAAAAGCTTAGTGATGCTTTATCTAAATTTTTAATGGCTAATAATGGAAATACCTTTAATAAATAAAGTTCAGGCTAAGGCTCTCAGGTGAAAAGTAGACTGCATGGAGGTGAAAATGCTACTAACGTAGTAAGGAAATTAGTAGCATATACACACTTTCTCCAATTGCCATAGGCAATCCTTTCACCGTCACGGCAGTTATCTTTTCTCCCCAGCTTCACCTGATTTTTCACTTTTGACGAATTCAAACTTTTCACCAAAGTGCTTCGCACTTTTATTCAACTTCTATCTTTACTTTCATAAGAATTACAAATCCAATAAGTAACATTATTGCTGATGCTATAAACGGAAGCTTTTCTCCAAAATCAAAAATTGCACCTGCAAATAATGACCCAATTACCATGCCTACAGCCTTAGCTGAATTTTGTAATCCCATTAGTGTTCCGTAATTTTCTTTTGCTAATGTTGAAACTATATTTTGTTGTACTGGTACATAAACACTTGCAACTGCTACAAATAATATTATTGCACCAAAGAATATTACTAAGTTTTTGGATAAACCAACTAGCATCATACTTAATGTTAAAATCAATGTTATGTATTTAAAGCTAACTTCTTTAGTAAACTTTTTACCTATAATAGGTGTAATTATGATATTAGCTAAGAATCCAACCATTCCAGCAATTGATAAGAAAACACCATTAAAAGTAGGTGGTAAATTTAATATTGATTCAATATAATAGTTTATTGATGAGTTATAGCTTGTTGATGAGAAAAAGAACATCATAATAAGAATCATAACAACTAATAAGTTTTTATTTAATAGGTCTTTATACTTACTAAATGAAAAAGTATTTAGTTTAATATTTGCTTTAATTTTCTTTTTCTGAATAGTTTCTTCTAATACAAGATATAATGCTAAACTTAATATTACTGCTAAAATAAATTGCCACACAAAAGTTACTTTATAATTTGTATTGCCTAGTATTCCTCCTAAAAGAGATCCTAATGATCCTCCTATAGTTGTTACAGCTGCATAGTAAGACATAATTTTTAATCTGTTATCTTTTGTAGTTATATCAGTTAAATAAGCTAGTGATACCGTCAAATAACTAGTAACAAATGCTCCTCCAAGTATTCTAAATATAACTATAAGAATTGGATTAGTTGCAAATCCAAATCCCAATTGACTAACTCCATATCCAAACAAACCTAAAACAAGAAATTTTACTCTTCCTTTAGTATCAGAAAGCCCTCCCCAAATTGGAGAAAAGAAAAAATTTCCTAAAGACATAGATGCAAAAAATATACCAAACATAATGCTAGGAAGTCCTAAACTTCTTATAAGTACTGGAGTTACAGGATGTGCCATGTTTAAAACTAGCTGAATTAATAATGCTAATATTAATAAACTAGTAACTGATTTCTTCTTCATTTTTTTCTCCTTGTAAAGTTTTTATATTTACTAATATAAATGTAGACAAGTATTTTTGCAATGCTTATCTTTACTTTTAGTGATAATCTTCTAAACTACAAATTATAACCGTTTACATCTTTTGTTTTCATATTTCTTCTATATTCTTTAAAATTTGTAGCATTTTTTTCACTCTTTAATACTATATATAAATATAGATTAAATAAAGGAGTAATTAATTATGAATTGTTATGATTTAACTTTAGAGTATGTTAGAATTCTAGATGATTTACAAAGAACTATTGATAAAAAAAGTAAAGCTCCTGCTATAGATCAAGGCTGGTTAGAAACTGATATAAATAAACTAGAGATAAGACTTTTCGAAATTATCGATATATTAAAAAAGGAAAAAGTATAATTTGCTTTTTAATACAACATAATAAAATTCTATTTAAAATAAATAAAACATGGAGTACATTATTAAGTAGTCCATGTTTTATTTATGCTTTTTTATATAAATGCTATTAATTATAAAATTAATATAGATAAGGTTGTAACTATAAAGTTGCTTAAAATATTAACTACATCATTGTTGATAAATCTAAATCCTGATATTAAACGATTCTCTTTCCTACCATTAAATTTCTTTTCAGTAATATTTCCTTCAATATCATCAATATACTGTCCTTGAATTGTTATTCCTAATATAGAGTCCACTATAGAACCTAAAAATCCTAATATTATTATTATAAATAATATTATTAAACTCTTTTTATCATATCCTACAAGTAATATATAAATAGTTGTATATGTTATTCCTATTACTGTCGCTCCTAGAAAAGCAGATACTGTACCTAATAAGCTTATACCACCTGATACTCCTTTTTCTATTTTTTTACCTGTAATTATCGATATAGTTTTACCTTTTGATAACACTCCAATTTCACTAGCCCATGTATCTGAGTTTGCTGCAGCAAAAGATACTGCTGAAGCTATAAAGAATCTAATATCTTTAGTTTTCTGAAATAGAAATAAGCATATTACAGCTACTCCTCCATTTGCAATAACTTGTACAAAATCTCTTGCATCACTTTTTTCATGTATCTTGTCTAAACCTTTTTTCTTATTCTTACCTATCTTTGAAATAATAGATGATGAAATGAAAAATACTAACATAAGAGTAAATGGAATACTTCCACCTAAACTAAATATAGCGGTTCCCAATATTATAGCTGCTATCATTCCACTTTTATTTAAAGATTTCTTCTTATATGCTACTAAAGCAATTATAGTAGAACTTATTAATCCAATAATTATTTCCAACTTATATCACCCCATAAAAATAGAAATTATGTAGTAAATAAGTGAAATCCCTAGAGGTACGGATAAGTTATCTAACCCATGTGGTGTGAATAGCTCAAGCAATGTAGCTACTACAGATAATACCACTGCATATAAAATAACTCCTGTGATTGATATATCTGTACAAACACCTAATATTAAAGTTATTACCGCAAAAGTAGCTACCAACATAGTAAGTGTTCCTTCTTTAGATTTTAAATTTCTACCTATAGGAATATATTTAGTTCCTTTAAAAGTACCTACAACTGCTGCGAATCCATCTCCATATCCCATAGTTAGTATACCTAATGCACCAATATATCCTTTACCACTGTCACCAAGAGTAAGTAAAGCTAGTATTAATAAAGAGATAGCATAATAAACAGTTCCTAAATCTTTTTTTCCTCCATCTCTTTCCATTGCTTCAATAACTTTATATTTATAAGATATGTAATTTATAATTACAAATAAAGCTGGAACGATAGCTGCATAATACCTATTATCAAAATAAATCATAGCTATTATCCACCAATTACATACACCTATATGTATAAACTTTCTACTTGCCTCACCAGATATTATTCTCTTTTTAGTCAATATAGTAGATATCCCTATAATACTTAAGACAAATATAAAAGATATTATAATTCCTAATATATTAGTATCCATAATTTTCTCCTTAAATTAATTTTCTATTTTTCATTATACATTATAAGTATATCTAATTGTATAAAAATATTATTTATTAGTACTTTTCCTAATTAAATAAAAAGGGGCTGTATCAAAAAAAATTTGATATTTGCCGATAAAGAAAAGGAAGTTCGAATTTGAACTTCCTTTTTTGCGCATAGTAATAATATGAAAAACTTCACAAAAAATGTGATTCCTATGTAACAAATAGGATTTGCATT
>NZ_JACOOP010000040.1:0-32563 GCF_014287725.1 Clostridium sp. NSJ-49
AGAAATGGTATATTATTGCATGAAAAGAAAATAGCGTAAAGGTATATTTTTTACAGAGAATAGGAGGCTTATAACCTCCTATTTGTCGTGTCAAAAAACTTGTTCATTTAGAAATAATTTCATATAAATATATGAATAAAAAATAAAAAGACCGTCTACTGAAATGATTTTAAAAATCATTTCAGAGACAGCCCCTTTCCTTATATTATTAACTATTCTTTTCCTAAGTTAATTCCAAGCATTCCTGATAAAGTCCCAACAAGAACACTTAAACCAAATTTAATAAAATCATATACTCCTAGTGTTGGTTCGGCGCCAAATAAAACTCCTGTTGCGTATAAAGCTATGTAAAATAATACCCCTACCGCTAATCCAACTAGCCAACCTTTCTCTCCTTGCAACTTAGCTGCAACTATTGTTCCAAATATTAATCCTAATGAAGTAATAACTACAAATACTCCACTAAAAACAGCTGGACTAAATTCTACAAAAGATATAAGCAAAGAAAAAATAGCTGTAAGTAATACAGTTACTGCAAAAGCACCAACTACACCTTTTAGTACATTGTTAAAATAACTTTTTATTTCCATAAAAAACACCTCCTTAGTATCATTTTTATGATACATAAGGAGGTATTATTCTACTATTCTTCGCTCTTATTTATTTTTTGAGAAACTGAAGTTTTAAGCATTTTAAATCTAGTTCTATCTGGACCTGATTGTATTACCATATACTCATCTTCAAGAGTTATAATCTTTCCAACAAGTCCACCTCTAGTTATTATTTCATCATTAACTTTTAATTCTGATAACATAGCATTATATTTTTTAGTTCTTTTCTTCTCTGGTAATATTAGTAATAAGTACATAAGACCGAACATTATTACTAATGGTAAGAAAGTAGCTAACATTCCACCTACATTGCCCATTATATTCATTCCCTTCTCTATATTAATTTTAAAGATAGTCTCAATGAAAACTATACTATTTACATAATAATCTGTCAATTATTAAAGAAATATTAGGTAAAGTTAATACTTTATTTACATTTTATTTCTTTATGTTCCACTCTCTAAGTTTTTGTTCTTTAAACTCTTTATAATTTCCTGCATCAATAGCCGCTCTTATATCTTCCATTAATTTATTGTAGAAATAAAGATTATGAAGTACACAAAGTCTCATAGCTAACATTTCTTTAGCTTTAAATAAATGTCTTATATAAGCTCTTGTATAGTGCTTACAAGCTGGACATTGACATCCTTCATCAATTGGTCTATTATCAAGCTCAAACTTAGCATTAAATAGATTTATCTTTCCCTCTCCAGTAAATACATGCCCATGTCTACCATTTCTAGCTGGTAATACACAGTCAAAGAAATCAACACCTCTATCTACAGCTTCAATTATATTTTCAGGTGTACCAACTCCCATTAAATATATTGGCTTATCTTCTGGTAAGTGAGGTACAACAGCTTCAATTACTCTATACATCTCTTCATGAGTTTCTCCAACTGCTAAACCACCAATAGCATAACCATCCATATCTAGAGATGCAAGATGTTTCGCATGTTCGATTCTAATATCCTCATAGCATCCACCTTGGTTTATTCCAAATAACATCTGTTCTTTATTTATTGTTTCTGGAAGAGAATTTAGTCTATTCATCTCTGCTATACATCTATCAAGCCATCTGTTAGTTCTAGCTACTGATTTTTCAACATATTCTCTTGTTGATGGATTTGGTATACATTCATCAAAAGCCATTGCTATAGTTGATGCAAGGTTACTTTGAATCTGCATTGATTCTTCTGGTCCCATAAATATTTTCTTACCATCTATATGAGAATTAAAGTAAACTCCTTCTTCTTTAATTTTTCTCATTCCAGCAAGTGAGAATACTTGGAATCCACCTGAATCTGTAAGTATTGGTCTGTCCCAATTCATAAATTCATGTAGTCCCCCCATTTTAGCAACAACCTTATCTGTTGGTCTTAAATGAAGATGATATGTATTAGAAAGTTCAACTTGGCATCCTATTTCTTTTAAGTCCATAGATGATACTGCACCTTTTATTGCAGCTAAAGTTCCAACATTCATAAATACTGGTGTCTCAATTGTTCCATGAGGAGTTTCAAATCTTCCTCTTCTAGCATTTCCGTCTTTTTTTAGTAACGTATATCTTTTTTTACTCAAAATTTCACTTCCTTAGTTTTTGTATTACTTTATAAACATTGAATCTCCAAATGAGAAGAATCTATATTTTTCTTTAACAGCTTCATTATAAGCATTCATAACATGTTCCTTACCTGCAAGAGCTGAAACTAACATTATTAGCGTTGACTCTGGAAGGTGGAAATTTGTTATTAAGTTATCTACAACTTTAAACTTATATCCTGGATATATAAATATATTAGTCCATCCACTTTTTGCAGACACATATCCATTTTCATCTCCAATAGTTTCAAGAGTTCTTGTTGATGTAGTACCAACAGATATTACTCTCCCACCATTTTTCTTAGTATTATTTATGATATCAGCATCTTCTTCTGAAAGACAATAGTACTCTGAATGCATTACATGCTCATTTACATCATCAACTTTAACTGGTCTAAAAGTTCCAAGTCCAACGTGTAAAGTTAAATATGCTATGTTAACTCCTTTTTCACGAACTTTTTCTAATAACTCTTCAGTAAAGTGTAATCCAGCAGTAGGAGCTGCTGCAGATCCTTTCTCCTTAGAGTATACTGTTTGATATCTCTCTCTGTCATCTAACCTTTCAGTTATATATGGTGGAAGTGGCATTTCTCCTAGTTCATCTAAAACTTGTTCAAAAATACCATCGTAAGAAAACTCAATAATTCTATTTCCTTCTTCTACTATATCTACTACTTTACATTTTAACTTACCTTCACCAAAAGTAAAAGTAGCTCCAATCTTAACTTTTTTTCCAGGCTTAGCTAAACATTCCCACTTATCTCCTTCAATTCTCTTAAGTAATAAGAATTCAATTTTAGCTCCTGTTTCTTCTTTTTGACCAAAAAGTCTTGCTGGCATAACTCTAGTATTATTTAAAACTAAAGTATCTCCTTCTTTTAGATATTCTAATATATCATAAAAATGTCTATGCTCTATCTCTCCAGTTTTTTTATCTAGCACCATTAATCTTGAATAATCTCTCTTCTCTAATGGATGCTGAGCAATAAGTTCCTCTGGTAAATCAAAATTAAAATCACTTGTTTTCATTTTTTACTCCTCACTATCAAAAAAGCTCTTTTGATTTGTGTGCTTTTTCTTCTTTTTTGTCCTTGCTAAATGAGCATAAGCTGCATCTGTTGCAACTCTACCTCTAGCTGTTCTTACTATAAAACCTTTTTGAAGAAGATATGGCTCATAAACATCTTCAACGGTTCCAAGTTCTTCTCCTATAAAGTAAGATAATGTCTCTATTCCTACAGGTCCACCATTAAAATTATCAATGATAGCTTCCAATATTTTATTATCTACCCTATCAAACCCTTTAGAGTCTACTTCTAAAAGTTCTAATGCTTCTTTTGCTTCTTTATAACTAATTAAAGAATCCGAATATACCTGAGCATAATCCCTTACTCTTTTTAATAATCTATTTGCTATTCTAGGTGTTCCTCTAGACCTTCTGGCAATCTCAAATGCCCCTTCTTCTGTAATATCACAGCCCAATACAAAAGCAGATCTAACTATTATCTCTTTTAATTGCTCATCAGTATAATACTGCATATCACATAACACACCAAATCTGTCTCTCAATGGTGAACTAAGCATTCCTATTCTTGTAGTTGCTCCTATTAATGTAAACTGTGGCAAGTCTAATCTTATCGACTTAGCTGCAGCACCTTTTCCTATAACAATATCTAGAGCGTAATCCTCCATTGCAGGATAAAGAATTTCTTCTACATTTCTATTTAATCTATGTATCTCATCTATAAATAAAACATCATTGTCTTTTAATGTTGTTAAAATAGCCGCCAAATCTCCAGCTCTCTCTATAGCAGGTCCTGAAGTTATCTTTAAATCTCCACCCATCTCTTTAGCTATAATATTTGCTAAGGTTGTTTTACCTAGTCCTGGAGGTCCATATAAAAGAACATGATCTAAAGCTTCTCCTCTAGTTTTAGCTGCTTTTACAAATATATTTAATCTTTCCTTAACTTTATCTTGACCAATATACTCATTTATCTTTTGAGGTCTTAAACTTAACTCTCCATTTCCGTCCTCTAGCATTTCTGCTGGTGTAATAATTCTCTCCATTATTTCACCTCTATCCCATTAATACTCTTAATGATTCCTTGATTATATTTTCAACAGACTGTGTTTTATCAACTTTCTTAAGAGCTGTCTCAGCTTCTTTTTCTGAATATCCTAAAGCTAATAATGCCCCTAAAGCTTCACCTACAACATTTGCATTACTTGGAGCAATATCTTTAAATCCTTCTTGAATATCAACACCTTCAACCACATCATCAGTTTTGATTTTATCTTTAAGTTCTAAAATTATTCTTCCTGCTGTCTTTTTGCCAATTCCTGGTGCCCTACATAAATGTTTTTCATCACCCATTAATATAGCATATCTTAAATTATTTATTCTACTTATTGATAATAAAGATAAAGCCGCTTTTGCTCCAACACCATTTATTGATAGTAATAACTTAAACATCTCTAATTCTTCTCTTGTGGAGAATCCATATATACCAATAAAATCTTCCCTTACTATCTGCTCTAAGTATAACATAACTTCTTCCGATACTTTTGGCAATTCAGCCATAGTAGCTCCAGAAGTAAATATTTTATATCCAATACCATTATTTTCAACAATTACATAATCTTTATTTATACCAATATACTTCCCTTTAATATATTCATACATACAATTCCCCCCTTATCTTCATCTTGAAGTAATAAACATAACATTTCTACTTTAACATTTTACAATGTTTTTTTCAATAATAAAGTAAGGCTATCACATTTGTGATAGCCTTTTAAAAATTATTTTACTTTAACTCCAAAACTCACCATAAGGTTCCATTATATCAATAGCTTCAACATCATTGAATATATTATCGATTGCAAAATCATAAATGTTTAAATTAATATCTTTACTTAATAATTTAGATATTACTTCTTCCTTTTCTTCATCAAATACTATATCTTCTTGAAGCTTTTCTATAATATCATTTGTATTATATACTCTACATTCTCCTTCTATAACGCCTAAATTCTGACATACGGTGTTAATAAACTGCTCACTACTATCTGTTAAGTCATTTACTTCAGTTATTATAGTTGAATTTCTAACTTTCTGCATATAATACATATTTATATATGCTTTAGTAGTATCTAAATCATTAAATCCCTTTACATGACCATCAGGCATAACCAATAAATATTGAAATTCTGGAATGATGCTCATATTGTGACCTCCTCTCCATCGTTTCTAATACTATTGTCCCCTTTTTTAATTTTTCTTATTCTACCTATGTTTATGGCTATTTTCCCACTAATTTTATATACTTTACAAATTTAATTCAAATATATAAATTCTAATTCATATAACCAGCTAATCTTTCTAATGCTTCTTCCTTTGAATCATAATAGTGCTTAAATGACTTTATTTCTTCTTCCGCAGCTATTGGTATAGTATTTACCTTTTTATAATCTCTAAAAACATCACTTTCTGATTCTATAAAAGCTTTTCCATTCTCATCTGTTTTATAAATAGCAAAATATCCATCTTTTTCACCTAAGTAATATTTACCGCCTATAAGAGTATTATCACTATTTTCTTTACTAAATACAATTCTATCATCACTTAATGCTTCAAGCTTATATCCTGAATCATCAAGAAAATCTATTAAGAATTGTTGATTTACATCAACCTGAATATTATTTTCTTCTTTAAAATCTTTTAAACTTTGCTCTTTATCAATACTATCTCCAATCATTAAAGCTATAGTTGTATTATCTTCTAATACCTCTGTAGAATTATAAACTGTCTTTTCTTCAAGAGCATTCTCATATTTAGGTTTTGTTATCCAATCTGTAATTAAATAGCTTAAGCTGAAGCACATTCCTAATAAAACTATTACTCCAACTCCAAAATATATTTTTTTCAACTTATCTTTTTTAAATTTATCATTTTGAAAATTATTATTCATATTTCCATCACTCCTTATGAATAATAATTTCCACTTTTTACAAAAATTATTCAGTATAAAATTAATTTTCTCTTACCATTCTATTGATAAAATATTATATTCTTCTCTTCTTAGTGAAACTTTATATCCTTCAATAATTAACCAGTTTATTAGCTTTCTTTGTACTTCTTCACTATCATCATCAATAACAAGAATTGCTGTTATCTTATTTAGTTCCATATCTTTTGCCGCATCAATATTTTCTATTATCTTCTTTTTATGACATTCAAATTTTTCTAACAAATTAAACTCTTCCATATACTTATCCTCCAAAATATATTTCTCTACGTAATATCTATAGTATTGTAAATACTAAAATATTATAATAATTTGAAGTTTAATTACTATTTTATTTATTAAATCTAAAGAATGGTAAATATACTTTATTCACCATTCCCATTCTATTTTTTTATTAAATTTAATTTTATCTAAATTAAGTTTATTAATTTATTATCTGTCATAATAAAATCTAAACTTTTAATGTTTCTCCCGGATAAATTAAATTTGAATTTTGTAAATCATTTAAATTCACTATATTATCTACAGTAGTATTATATCTAGCTGCTATTCCACTTATTGTATCTCCTGTTTTTACAACTACTAATCCTGTGAAATTTTTAGATTTATCTTTACTTATTATTAACTTTTCTCCTACATAAATCATATTTGGATTACTTATATTATTTAAACTAACCAAATTACTAACTGTTGTTCCATACTTTTTCGCAATCCCACTTAGTGTATCTCCAGCTTTAACTGTATATATTAAACTTTCACTTTGTTCCTGCTTAGATACACCTGAAGATTCTATCTTTAAAACTTCTCCTGGGTAAATTAGATTTGGATTACTTATACCATTTATTCTTGCTAAATACTGAACAGTTATTCCGAATTTACTCGCTATTCCACTTAAAGTATCTCCTGATTGTACAACATAAGTTGATGAATGTTGGTTGGATGTTGCTCCACTTTTAACAGAAACATTTGTTGGTATTTTTAATAC
Organism: Clostridium sp. NSJ-49; assembly: GCF_014287725.1. NCBI lineage: Bacteria > Bacillati > Bacillota > Clostridia > Eubacteriales > Clostridiaceae > Clostridium > Clostridium sp. NSJ-49. Next base: position 7,230 of record NZ_JACOOP010000040.1, read on the forward strand.
TTCTCCTGGATAAATTAAATTTGGATTTGTAATATTATTTAGCTGAACTAATTCATTTACTGTTGTTCCAAATCTTAATGCAATTGAACTTAAAGTATCACCTGAAACTACTATATAAGTCTTACTAAATGAATTAGTTCTAGTTGATACCGTTTTATCTGTATATATTTTTAATGTTTCTCCTACATAAATCAAATTAGGATTAGCTATACTATTTATTGAAACTAAACTAGCTACTGTTGTACCAAATCTAGCTGCAATACTGCTTAAGGTATCTCCAGCTTGAACTACATAATACTTAACTCCACTTTGAGTAGATTCTTGTTTTTTATTTCCAGGAACTGTTGTATCATCACTTAATAAAATTCCTTCCTTAAATATATCTAAATCAACATTAGTATTTATTCCAGATATATTTCCTGTATCAGAATATTGCCATCCTACATATGCATTACCCCATATAGAATTTTCTTCTGGCTCACTACTACCATATTCAGCTATCCATAACGGATAATTCTCTAATCCAAATCCTGTAGTAATATTGTTGTTTGCAAAGCTTGCATAGGTATATATAGCCACATCTAAGCCAGTAATCTTTTTAACTTCCTCTAAAAATTCTACTGCTATACTAGATAACGTTCCTACTTCATAACCACCAGCTTCTTCTAAATCTAAAACTAATCTACACTCAGAAGTTAAACCACTTATTGCATCAGCAAAATACCGTGCTTGTACTATTGCTGATATTGATGGACTGAAAAAATGATAAAATCCTACTAATAACCCATTATCTTTAGCTCCATCATAAAATTCTTGAAGATAAGGATCTGTATAATAATTTCCTTCAGTTGCTTGTATATATACTATTTCTATTCCGCTATTTTTCACTTCTGAAAATGTTATACTTCCTTGCCAATTGCTTATATCTATCCCTCTATAATTTGTCACTTTTCAAAATTCCTCCTTTGTATCTTTTAATGATATTTAGACATCTACTTCATATTATTCATATTTCCTATAAATAGTGACTATTCATAAATTAATTTATTTAAAAGATATTATTTACATATACCCTCATAAATAAATTTAAATTCTACAACTAAAATTGTTATATTTTATGAATTATTTAAAATTATATAAAAAATGAACCTATTGAAGTTTATATTTAAAATTCAATAGGTTCATTTTGTCTTTATTTCACTTTTATATACTTATTTATAACACTATCTAATTCTTAATGATAAAGTATTATATTTATTAAAATTTACTTTTTCATCAACATGCACCATTTATCTATATTTTCAAACCCTAATCTATGATATATTCTTCCTGCTTCTTCATTATCGAAGAATAAACACGCAGACTTATCTTCATTTATTAGTCTCTTTGCTAAATATGATACTATTTTACTTGCTAATCCTTTATTTCTATGATTTTGAACTGTAAAAACTCCTCCTATCATTGCATTAACACTTGTAGTAGCAGTCGTATTTCCATGAGCAATAATTTCGTTATCCTCTTTAATAAATATATGTATACCTTCTTTACTTAATATTCTATTGTTAATTTGATTATAACGTTCATTTAAATCATCAGAGTACATACCTTTAAATTCTTCTATTTTTTCATATGCTTTTGCAATTTCCATAGAGTCACTTGAAGTAGCTATTACTATATTTTCTTCTTTCACTTCTTCTAACTTACTTTCATCTCTAAGTTCGCAAAAAAACATTTCTCGTTTGTTATAACTATTTTCAATTAATTCATATATTTTATTTATAACTGATAATTTTCCACTAACCACTTTTGCATCTTTTTCTACAAGCAATTCTGCAATTTCTTTAAAATTCATATCTAAATTTCTGCTATAAACAATAAAATTAGTATGATATCTTAATACAATTCCTCTTATAATTTCTTCATCGTATTGAATCCAAACATTTTGAAACTCCTTATCAAATCCAAAATTCTCAATATCACCTATAATAAATAAATTTATATTTGGTTCTCCTAAACAGTAATCTAGTACTTCTTTTCTATCTTTTTCACTAGCTAATCTTAACATTTTCTCTTCTCTCCAACTTATTAAATCTATTAAATATAATAAAAACCTCATTATACTTAATATTACTTAAGACAATGAGGTTAAAACTATCTTTTATTAATTATATAAATTTTTACTCATCCCATCCTTCAGGGAATTCAGCATTATGATATACCTCTTGAACATCATCACTATCTTCAAGCATGTTTAATATCTTTTGCATCTTCTTAGCTGCTTCTTCATCAATTTCAGTATAAGTATCTGGAATCATTTTTACTGCTGCTTCTAAGAACTCTAATCCTTCTGCTTCTAAAGCTTCTCTTACTGTTCCAAAATCATCTGGTGATGTTGTTACTACAAATACTTCATCTTCAGCTTCAAAATCTTCTGCCCCAGCATCAAGAGCCATCATCATTACCTCTTCTTCATCTAAGTCAGCTCTTTCTATTACTATTTCACCCTTTTCTTGGAACATAAAATTTACACACCCAGTTGTTCCTAAAGTTCCGCCACCTTTTGAGAATGCAGCTCTAACATCCCCAGCTGATCTATTTCTATTGTCTGTTAATGTTTCAACTATAACAGCAACTCCTGATGGTCCGTATCCTTCATATACTATTCTTTCATAATCAACTGAAGCTAACTCTCCTGAAGCTTTCTTTATTGATCTATTTATTGTATCATTAGGCATATTTGCAGCCTTTGCTTTTGCTATTGCATCTCTTAATTTAGGGTTGTTCTCAGGAACTGGACCTCCATTTTTTACTGCAAGCACTAATTCTTTACCTAGCTTAGTAAATATTTTTCCTCTTTGCGCATCAGCTTTACCTTTTTTGTTTTGTATATTATGCCATTTTGAATGTCCTGACATCTTTCTTCCTCCTAAATTAATATAATTTGTTCTTTACTTAAATATCCATAAACAGTATATCATAGCGAAATTTATTTTTCAATTTACTTAAGTGAGAATCTAAATCTAAGATTTAGTTATTCGAACTTACTCCTATGAACATATGTAAATAGGAGTTTCACTTGACAATCTAACTCTTAGATTTAGTTATTCAATATTAATATTCTCCATAATATTCTTCTAAAGTTAGTCCACTATTATATAATTCTGTAGCTAAATCCACTCCTACATATCTTATATGCCATGGTTCATAGTAATATCCTGTGACATCTTCCTTTCCTGGTAAATATCTCACTATAAATCCGTATTTATGAGCATTTTCTCTAACCCATTGTCCTTCTACACTATATCCAAACTCAGTAGTTAATGACGATCCATAATAAGATGAATTAACATCCATAGCTAATCCTAATTGATGCTCACTTGCTCCTGGTGGTGCAGAATATCCTGAGTATGGATTATAGATACTTGCCTGATAATCATAAGATCTATATCCAGATACAGCATAAAGATACACCCTATCAGCATCCGCTCCTTTGAAAAGATTTTCTAGCGCTGCTGCAGCCTCTGATTTCATCATTATTCTGCTTGTACTAACCAATGATCTTACATTAGGAACTACTAAGTCTTGCGGTTCATAATCGCTATCCAGTGTCCTTGTTTTATTTACACAAACAGTCATGCTTGTAGGATCAAATATTCCCTTTGCTATAATCCTATCTGAAGCATCACTTATTATTTCTTCATTAATTAATTCTCTTTTTACTTCAACTCCATTTTCATAAGTAATTTTGTATACTAAAGTTTTCTTCCCTACTTGACCTTCATCTATTACTCTACTTTCTCCTAAAGGCATTTTATAATCTTTTACTTCTTTTTCTTCAAAAGTAATATCTTCTTCCACTGTCTCTTCTTTAAAACTTACTCTTGTAATTACTATGTTGTCATTATTACTTATACTTTCTGATATACCTTTTGATAGTTTATCATTTTCACTATAAGTTATACCTAATTCATCTATTACGTCACCTACAGTTTCTTTATTAGTTTTATGCACTATCTCTTTTCCATCTACTAAAACTGTTACTTTTTTTATTGATAAATTCCAAAATACTAATGTCATAATTAAAAATAGTAAACTTACAGCAATTATATATTTTTTTCTCTTTTTAACTTTCTTTCTATCTTTACTTCTACTATTCATACTTTCTTATTTTCTCTCCCTTAGTACGTTATTACAAAATAAAATTGTCTTCAATATTTAGTATCTACTTGTCCATTAATATTTATTACTACTAATAAATCATAAATTATTATTATATAGCTATTACAAACACACTGTATAATCATCAAGCGCTAACCTAAAGGCTAACGCTATATACTTAAATCATTTTATAAAGTCTATTATCTTCTTTAAAATATATCTCTGCATCACTTTTACTAATTAATATTTTACCATTGCTAGCTTCAATTGCTGCCTTCTCTATTTCATCAGCTACAGATATTTCTGCCAATATATGAACAATAACTTTATCTGTATATTCTGTATCTTCAATATGCCAATTATTTTGTCCACACATATATTGAACTTTCCCAATCATATCATAATCCATCTCTAATGATACATTAACACCTTCAACCTTTTCAACCACTCCGCCAGCTTTTAGTGCAATTGATGCTCCTTTTGTATACGCTCTTGTTAAACCGCCAGCTCCAAGCATTATTCCACCAAAGTACCTAGTTACAACAATAGCACAATCAGTAACATTGCTTTTTTTCATAACTTCTAATATAGGTATTCCTGCTGTTCCTTGTGGCTCACCATCATCACTGTATCTCTGAATCCCCATATTTTTTCCTACAACATATGCCCAGCAATTATGAGTAGCCTGTTTGTGCATACTTTTTATTTCAGCAACAAATGCTTTAGCTTCTTCTTCACTTTCACATCTTTTAGCATATCCTATAAATTGAGATTTTTTTTCTATAAATTCATCTTCACCATATTGTCTTATCGTTATATATGCCATTTATCAATTACCTCCTTAATAGTATAGATTCCTTCTCTTATTTTTTCTTCATTTGTTTGAGAAAAACATAATCTAAAAGAATCTATCCCTCCATCTATCTCTTTATAAAAAATCACCCCTGGGGTAATAAAAATTTTCTTATCCTTTAATATATAAAACAATTCTTTTGAACTTATATTTTTATCCTTCAATTTAAGATAAAAATATAAACCACCTCTAGGTTCCTTCATTTCAACGTAATTTGAAAGTTCATCTTTAATTAGTTTTTTCATTATATTATATCTTTTTTTATATTCTTTTTTCAATGACTCAATATGCCCAGTAAAATATCCTTCTTTTATGTATAACTCTAAAGCTCTCTGCATAAGAGTTGACGTAGCTGTATCTGTATTTACTTTAGAACTCTGCATAACTTCTTTAAACCCATTTGGATAAATCATATATCCTAATCTAATTCCCGGCAAAAATATCTTTGAAAAACTTTTAATATAAAAGACTCTATTACCTCTATCTAGAATTTTAAAAGGCTCATGAGTTAACTCTTCATCATATATCAATTCTGAAAGATAATCATCTTCAATTATATAAAAATCATATTTTTCTGCAAGTTCTAAAATTTTCAGTTTACATTCCTTGCTATAACTTATTCCTGTAGGATTGTGAAGGTAACTCATGGCATAGAAACATTTTATTTTGTTTTTCTTCAAGATTTCTTCGAATAACTTTATATCAATTCCATCATCATTAATTGGTACTTCAAATATATTCGCCCTTCGCCACTTAAATACTGATAACGCTCCCCCATAAGTAGGCTTTTCAACCATCACATTATCATTAATATTAACTATAGCTTTAGCTGCTATATCTATCCCCTGTTGTGCTCCAGATAAAATTAAAATTTCTTCTTCATCAAATTCTTTATTCCAAAATACTTTATTTATTGTCTCTCTTAACTCACTATATCCTAGTGTTTCTTGTATTAATAGTGCTTCAGCTCCATCTCTATCAAGAACTTTATTTAGTACATCTTTAAATTCATTTATAGGAAAATATACATCTATTAAACTTTCTCCTGTAAAATCAATTATATCTTCGTAATTTTTATTTATTATATTCTTAATCTCTTTACTGTACTCATTTTTAAAGCTTTGCACTAACTCTCTTCTTTTTGCAAATGTTCCTGATCCCATCTTTTGATATGCATAACCTTCACTTTGAAGCTTTTTATAACAGTTAATAATAGTAACATTATTGACTTTTAAAAACTCTGCTAACTTTCTAATAGGAGGTAGTTTTTCTCCGTCATTTATTATCTTAGAGTTTATTAATTTTTTTATATGATTTGCTATTTGAATGTATTTAGGCTCTTCTTCATTTAATTCCAAAATATATTCTTCCATATATACTCCCTTTTCTTAAAGAACATAATTGTATCAATACAATTTAATATAAATTATACACTATACTTAATAACTATTTAAAGAATATATTTTACTTATTAAAAAATATAGCTTTTAGATTTTTAACAATCTAAAAGCTATAACTACAAATATTAAATTTCTTTTATAATAAATTCATTAGTTTTATTGTACGTTTCATCATCAACTTCAGCTAATATGAAAGTACCATCTTCTCTATAATCTTCCTCTAAAACTCTACCGTTTCTATGTAAAAATGAATTTATATCACTTCTATCATAAGGAATAATATATTCACATTTTTTCATAGTGTAAGGTAAGTTCTCTTCTATTAAACTTAATAATTCCTCTAAATTCTCTCCAGTCCTTGCAGAAATTTTTATTTTTTCATATTTTGATGTTGCTTCCTCTACAGCTATAATTTGTTCTTCTGTAGCTTTATCAATCTTATTTAATACTAATAATGTTTTTTTATCTAAAGCACCTAACTCAGCTAATACTTCTTCAACAGCTTCAATTTGCTCTAAAGCATAATCAGATGATACATCTACTACATGACATAAAAGATCAGAATATATAACCTCTTCTAAAGTCGATTTAAAGGCTTCAACTAAATCATGAGGTAATTTCCTTACAAAACCTACAGTATCAGTTAAAGTAATAACTCCCTTATTTTTCAATACTATAGCTCTTGTAGTTATATCTAAAGTTGCAAACAGCATATCTGCTTCAAAAACTTTTTCTTTACCTTGAACATTTTTTTGAGCTGCTACATCACAAAGATGATTTCTAAGAGTAGATTTACCAGCATTTGTGTAACCAACTAATGATACCTTAGGTATACTTTCTTTATTTCTCTTTTCTCTTTGAGTCTCTCTTATCTTCTTAATTTTCTTAAGTTCATTATTTAAATCATATATTTCTTCTTTTATATGTCTTCTATCTGTTTCAAGCTTTTTCTCCCCTGGACCTCTAGTTCCTATTCCTCCACCTGTTCTTGACATTATAGTCCCAAGTCCTTGAAGTCTACTCATTCTATATTTAAGCTGTGCTAACTCTACTTGAATCTTAGCTTCTCTACTCTTAGCTCTTCTTGCAAAGATTTCAAGAATCAAAGTAGTTCTGTCAATAACCTTAGCTCCAATAGCTGCCTCTAAATTTCTTACCTGTGACCCTGATAACTCGTCATCAAAAATAACTACATTAGCTCTTAATTTTTGTCTAAGTTGAGCTATTTCTAAAACTTTACCTCTTCCTATATAAAATGCTGCATCTATTTTACTTCTACTTTGATATACGCTTTCTAATACCGGTATATCACAAGCCTTTGTTAACTCTCTTAACTCTTCTAGACTTTCCCTTGTATCAGATCCAACTAAAATAGCTTTTTCGCCTTCATCTTCAACAACATCCTTTTCTTTTATAAGAGAGTCTATATAAGATATTTTATTTAATATATGTATCTTAGATAAATCTTCTAAAGATATATGCTGTATCTCTTCATAATCAAGTTTATCATCAAAAACTGTCAATAATCCTAAAGAACAATCTAAAATTTTATCTTCATAAATTCCCACTGCTACTATAGCATCTAGTTTTAATTTTAGTAATGCACTAATGTCAAGCGCTGACAAATTACTCATGCCATTTGGATGTGTATGAATTATTCTTACCCCTGCCAGTCTTTTTTCTCTTATATCTAAAGTTTCTATTTCAACAGAAGTTGAATCACCTACTGCTATAGATCTAATGTTTCCTCTTCTATCTATGGCTACGCTTACTTCTCTTTCAATAAATGACGAAACCTTTGAAATAGTTTGTATAATTTCTAATGAACAAACTTCATCTTTAGGACATTTTGATTTATAAAGTCTCTCTAACTCTTCTATAGCCGACTTCTTAATTCCATCTATATTTCCATATATCATATACTCACCTCATAACTAATATTTAGGTTTTTAAAATTAATATACTCACTTTATTATATTTATATTAATTAACTAATTTGAGATTCATTTATTATTACATTGCTGATATTAACTTCCCCAAATCTTTCATTAATTGTATACTATTCCTGTTAAAAAGTAAATAAATCCAGTAATACCTTCTAAAAATATTAATTCACTCATAAACTAATCATTAGTATTTTATGAGTGGATTATACTTTATTCAAAATATTTTGTTTTTTAACATATAGTCTTTATTTAATTCTTAGTACTTGACCAACATATATTAAATTTACATTTGATATTTTATTTAGACTGGCTATAGCTGCAACAGTTGTTCCAAATTTCGCTGCGATACCACTTAATGTATCTCCACTTACTACTGTATAATATATTTTTTGTGATGTCTTAACTCTATCACTTGAAGACGTTGGTATTCTTAAGATTTGTCCTACATATATCAAATTCTGATCTACTATTTTATTTAAACTTACTAATTCTGATACAGATACAGCATATTTTTTAGCTATTTCACTTAAAGTATCACCATAAACTACAGTATAAGTCGTATTTGTACTTGTTCCTCCACTACTACTTGAACTACCTGTTGATGCGGTAACATTAACCTTTCCTTTAATATATACATTTTCATTAAACAAATTAGTATCTGTATTTATTGCTCCAATATAATTGGCACTTGAATATTGCTGTCCTGCAAATTTTGCAAATCCATGATTAGTAGGAGCTTCATAATACTCTCCATTATTTATTCCATAATAAGCTAACCATAAAGTCTTCTTTGCTATTTCATTGTTTAAACTCAATTGCTTTGCATACGAGTAATTACAATATACCATACATTCAATTCCCAAAACGTTTTCTACATAGCTTATAAAATCTAAAACTTGTGAATATGAATAAGTTGTCTCTATATCTATAGCTGGTTTAACTGTCATTTTAGATAAATAAGGCTTAATCTTACTTACAAAGTATTGAGCCTCCGTTATTCCATTATTCCTAAAAAAATGATAAAATCCTATCTTCATATTATTACTTAATGCTGAATTAACCTGACTATCCAATAAAGGATTAGTATAGTTTATAGATTCTGTAGCTTTTATTATGCAAACTTCAAATCCCATATTTTTTGCTGTAGTAAAATTTAAACCAGCTTGGTAATTACATATATCTATACCTTTTATCATTTGTTTTTCCTCCTTTTATAATTATCATAAGCAATTTTCCCTATACATTATTAAAATATATTTTTAATATTCCATATTTCTATAATGTATTATATTAACAATATTACTTTATTGATACTAGTATTTTAGAGTTGCAAAAACTATAATTTCTTGCTAATATTTAAACTATATATACAATACAAAATAAGCAAATCATAACTTAAAACATATTCTAAATATATATTAATGTAATTTTATTACATTATAGTTTGTATATTATTACATAAGTAATTTTAAGGAATTATAGTACTGGAGGGTTTACAATGGAAGATAAGAAGCGTAATATTCTTTTTTCTGAAGAGCAAATTAAAACTAGAGTTAGAGAATTAGGAGAACAAATTTCTAAAGATTACGAAGGTGAAGAACTTTATGTGCTTCCTTTATTAAGAGGAAGTTTTGTATTTGGTGCTGATATCTTTAAATCTCTTGATGTAAAAGCTAAAGTTGGATTTATGACAACTTCTAGTTATGGTAATGATGAAGTTAGTACTGGAAAGGTTAAAGTAGTTAATGATATTCCTGATAATATCGAAGGATTAAATGTTCTTATTGTTGATGATATCGTTGATACAGGTTACACTATGGAATTTGCAATTGATCATGTAAAAAAATTAGGAGCAAAATCTGTTAAAACATGTGTATTACTTGATAAGCCATCTAGAAGAAAAGTTGATCTAAAACCTGACTACTGTTGCTTCGAAATTGAAGATTTATTTGTTGTTGGTTACGGACTAGACTACCATGGATTCTACAGAAACGTTCCTTATGTATTTAATTGGGAATAAAATTTTAATAATAGAAAAATACTATTTGATATACTAATAGCATTTTAAAGTGACAAGTCAAGACGCAAAACTACTTGTAGTTTTACCTTTAACTTGTCACTTTTAATTTCTCACTTTATTATCTACCTATATTCACAGCTGTATCTGGTATTTTACCAACTATTATAGTTTCCGCTACTGGTATTTCACAGGTTAATTCAACATCTTTGCTTGCAAGTGGTACTACTAACCTCATCTTCACATCTACATTTAGATAAATTTTATGTCTAACTTGATTAATTCCTGCACTTTCAAATGTAGAGTCATAACTTGTATTAATATTACCTATCTGTTCCATATTTACAGTTATCTTAGGTCCCATCCTATAAAAAAAAGCATTATTGGTCATATACCCTAGAGGAATTTTTGTTCCAAGTTCTCCTAAATTTTTAAGTTTTTCGTTACATCCTAACACGACTTCAGCGGTTAGCTTATTTTGCTTAATTGTATCTGACCTTATCATAGTTATGTTTCCATCTGAATCCTTTTCAATCTTCATAATATCATCATAATTAAAATTCTCTTCATAAATTCTCATAGTTTCTTCATTTATAACTTTTACAGCTTCAGACCTCATAACTATTTCTGCTATATCTAATACTGTTGGTAAAATCCTTTTTTGGAATAAATATAAAAAAGAATTAAATACTATTACTATGGCTATAATAACAAATAGCATATACGGAACTTTAGTTCTATTTTTACCTCTTCTTGGTCTTTCAGTATAATATCTCATATTTCACCTTAAATTACTTATTATTTTATTATTATAATTAATATGCTATAATAAAAGATAATATTATATTATTTAAATTAGATAAATTAATAAAGGGAGGAACAAATGGCTAATAATGATAAACCTAAAAATAATAAAGCTAATTCAGAAAGTGGTTCCAGTAAAAACAAGAAAAAAAAGATGCCACCTTCTAAGACAAAGAGATTTTTTAAATATTTCTTTCTTACTATTTTAATAGCTGGTTTACTATTATCAGTTGTAGGGGTAGGTTATGTTGTTGCTGTTATTAAAACTGCACCTGCGTTAGATATTGAATCTATACACGATTTAAATCAAACATCTATGTACTACGACAATAAAGGTGAAGTAATTGATAATATACCAACTGAAGAAGAAAGATATATGATAACTTATGACCAAATACCTCAAAATTTAATAAATGCATATATAGCGATAGAAGACGAGCGTTTCTTAACTCACCCTGGAATTGACGTGAAAAGAATTATAGGTGCCGCTGTTAGAGATGTAAAAGTTATACTAACTGGAGAAGGTGGTGTCCATGGTGCTTCTACTTTAACACAACAATTAATAAAAAATACATTATTATTTGAAGAAGCTTCAAATGAAAATAAAGCAGGAAGTGGTCCTTTAGCTTCAGTTAATAGAAAGATAAAAGAAATATATCTTGCTTTACAACTTGAAAAAACTCTTAGTAAAGAAGAAATTATCACTGCTTATCTAAATACAATTCCACTTGGTGGTTATGTATACGGTGTTGAAGCTGCTTCTAGATATTTCTTTGGTAAAAACGCTATAGATTTAACTTTGCCTGAATGTGCATATATAGCTGGAATAACTCAGGCGCCATCATACTATAGTGCATATAATACAGAAGCTAAAGATTATCCTAATACTTATATAGAAAGAACTGAAACTGTTCTTATGAAAATGTTAGAATTAGGATTTATAACTAAAGAAGAATATGATTCTGCTTATACTTTTACAGCTGAAAACCAATTTACTTTTGAACCTATTTCAACTGATTATAAAGTTAAATATGAATGGTTTATATACCCAGCACTAGAACAAGTAAGAGATGACTTAAAGGAGAAATATAAATATACAGATGAAGAAGTTAACAAATTATTTGTTAACGGTGGCTTAAAAATTTATACAACTTTAGATACTACTATGCAAGATGCAGTTCAAGCAGTATTAGATGATAGAAATAATCTAAATGTTGATTGGGATACTAATCCTGAAGATACTACAACATACGATGATATCAATGGTAATGGAGTTCAAGATGAAGGTGAAATTTCATATCCATTACTTCAAGCCGCTGCAACAGTAATGGATTATAGAACTGGTAAAGTTCTTGCTTTAGTAGGTGGTAGAGGCGAACAACCTCCTCACTCAATAAACAGAGCCTATGACGACTTAAAACCTATTGCATCAACTACTAAACCATTAACTGTTTATGGTCCTGGTATTGATACTAAAATAATAACAGCTGCTACTCCATTAGATGATGCACCTGTATCATCTTCAATTTTAAATAAATATGGCTTTACAGCTGGTCTTAATAACTACAACTTTAAGTTTGATGGATTTATAACTGCTAGAGATGGTATAGCCTTCTCTAAAAACATAACTTCAGTTAAACTTGTAGATAAAATTGGAATAGATACTGCATTAGAATATGGTGAAAAAGCCGGAATAGTATATAACGATGTTTCTAAAACTTCTATGTCTGCTATAGCTTTAGGCCAACATGATAATCGCCCTGAAGATAGAGATGGCGGAAACACTACTATATTAGCTTCTGCTTTTGGAGCATTTGGTAATAATGGTGTTAGAAACGAACCTATACTATATACAAGAGTTGAAGATGCTACTGGTAAAGTACTTCTTAATAAGGAGCCAAAAGCAACTCAATTATTCTCACCACAAACTGCATATATTATGTATGATATATTAAAAGGACCTATCACAAGATTTGATGCTGGTGCTGCTAAGTTTGGTGATATCCCTGTTGCTGGTAAGACAGGTACTACTAACAATGTAGATCACTTTTGGTTCGCTGGTTTAACTCCTTATTACTCTGCTTCTGTTTGGATTGGCTATGATATGCCTCAATCAATGTCAGGATACAGTAGTGCTGCTGCTGAACTTTGGGGAAAAGTAATGGCTCAAGTTCATCAAGGCTTAGAATATAAAGAAATTGAAAAGCCTTCAGGAATCGTTAATGCAACAATTTGTATCGATTCCGGTAAACTTGCTACTGATCTTTGCAATCTAGATCAAAGAGGTAATAGAGTTAGAAATGAAATGTTTATAGAAGGTACTCAACCAAACTCTGTTTGTGATGTTCATGTAAAAGTAAAAGTTAATAAAAATAATAATAAACTTGCTACTGATGATACACCTAAGGATTTAGTTGAAGAAAGGGTATTTATTAAGAAAGAAAATGCAAGTCAAGATGCTGCAGATTACCCTTATGTAGTACCTACAGAAAAAGATGATACTAAACCTGAAGAAAAAATCAAATTATCACAAATCGGTTTAAAAGAAAATATGGATTTATACGATGCTATCGTTATTTTAAATGATAAAGGTATCAAATACACCTTTGTAGGTGGTGAATCTGTTTCAGGCACTTTAAGTCCTAAAACTTACACTTTAACAAAATTCACTTCTGAAATAGTTAAAGATGGTACTGTAGAGTTAACAATAAAGAAAAATGACATTCCATCAGAAGAAAACCCTGGCATAGGAAATGAAAATCCTAGCACAGAAAACCCTGATAATGGAGATAATCAAGATAATAACGGTACAGATACCAATAATATAGACAATAACACTGCAAATAATACTGAAAGTACAACACCATAATATATGAATTAATAAGAGTTGCCTTAAAGGCAACTCTTATTTTATGCATAATTAATTAAACTGTTATTCATATATTTTTAATTTTTCAATATTATTAATGCACGAAATATAAATTTATGAATTTTTAATTTTCTCTTCTTGCATTTTTCTTTTTTTTAAGCTATTATTAAATTAGTAAAAAAATAACTTTAGATAAAATAGGGGGTAAACAATGGATAAAATACATAGTATAATCCTACATATTAATGATTTTTTATGGACTTATGTTCTAATTATTTCACTTATTACTATCGGAATTTATTTTTCCGTAAAGACAAACTTTATACAATTTAGACGATTAAGAGATATGTTTAAACTTCTTGGAGAAGGTTCATCTGAAAAGGGATCAGTTTCATCTTTCCAAGCTTTTTGTATCGGTACAGCTTCAAGAGTAGGTACTGGTAATCTAGCTGGTGTTGCTTCAGCTATAGCAGTTGGAGGTCCTGGTGCTGTCTTTTGGATGTGGCTTATCGCTTTATTAGGTTCTGCATCTGCGTTTATAGAATCTACTTTAGCTCAAATCTATAAAGTTAAAGATGGAGATTCTTATAGAGGTGGGCCAGCCTACTATATGGAAAAAGGATTAAATAAAAAGTGGATGGGAGTATTATTCTCTATCTTAATTATAATTTGTTTTGGTTTTGCATTTAACTCTGTACAATCTAATACAATAGCAGCTGCTTTCCAATCTTCTTTTGGAATTAATAAAACTGTTATTGGTACTATAATTACAATTTTAACTGCTATAATTATTTTTGGTGGTGTTCATAGAGTTGCTAAAATCTCATCAGTAATTGTTCCTATAATGGCATCTGCTTATATCTTAATCGCTATGTTTGTTATAGCTAAAAATATAACTGCTATTCCTTCATTATTTGCACTTATCTTTAAAAATGCTTTTGGAATAGAACAAATAGTTGGTGGTGGAATAGGTGCTGCTTTAATGCAAGGTATTAAAAGAGGTTTATTCTCTAATGAAGCCGGTATGGGTTCTGCACCAAACGCTGCTGCTACAGCTTCAGTTTCTCACCCAGTTAAGCAAGGTTTAATTCAAACATTAGGCGTATTTACTGATACATTAATAATTTGTACTTCTACAGCATTTATAATACTATTATCTGGAAATTACGCTAGCGGAAACCTTACAGGAATTGAATTAACTCAATCTGCTTTAATTTCTCAAGTAGGATCATGGGGTGGTACATTTATAGCAATCTGTATTCTACTTTTTGCATTTAGCTCTATCATTGGTAACTACTATTACGGAGAAACAAATATTCAATTTATTTCAAATAAAAAGATTTATCTATATATTTATAGAATCATAGTTATAGGAATGGTATTCTTTGGTTCAATTGCATCAATGCAATTTGTATGGGATATTGCCGATGTATTCATGGGACTTATGGCTGTAATTAACTTAATTGCTATAGTACTATTAAGTAATATTGCTATTAAAGCATATAAAGATTATGCCACTCAAAAACAAGCTGGTAAAGATCCAGTATTCTATGCTTCTTCAATTCCCGAATTAGGTAACGAAGTTGAAGAATGGACAAATGATATTTCATCAACTAACGAAAATGTTCTATAAGAAAAAAAACGGATGAGCTATTATAATAGCTCGTCCGTTTTTTTACTTATCTATATCTTCGCCATCTATTAATTCTATTATATTAATAATATGCTTAACTATCTCACCAGTTTCAGCATTAATAACTATATCATTAAACTTAACGTTATTATCTTTTTCAATCACCTTATAAATAATTATGTAACATATTTGATTTGCTTCTCCATCAATATTAAAATATCCAATTTTAGGGTTACTAACTATTTCACCTTCTAATCCTAATTCTTTCATATAATTATTGAATATATTTTTACTGTCCTCTTCAGTTATATAAATATTAGATAAAAACTTTTCATCATTTCCAGAATAATTTGAATAACCAACTAAAGTCCCATCATATTTATTTATTTTAATTACTATCTCATTACTATAACAAATATAACCATTATTCATTTTATAATAAACCATTGTGTAGAATGGGTTCTCATCAAGATTTTTATCCTTTACTTCCTTAAAAATTACTTCACCCTTATATATTTTATTTAAATACTTTTTTGCATACTCTTTACAATCTTTTACTGTCAATTTATCAACGTTATATATTTTTCTTACATTTTGTTCAAAAAAACCAATTACTTTATATTCATCATTAAGTTCAATTACATAATTATTATTCACTATAGTATATTTAACATTAGCAAAATCACTAACCTTCTTAATCTCTTGAAATTCATTTATACTCATTCTATCCATTTCACTTATAGCATCAACTTTTTCTAACTCATATAAAAAATCATAACTCTCTTTTATCTGCTTTGATGAATTACCATATATATTTTTTAAAGTTATTATTATAAATATCAATAAAATAAAAATTATTATAACTGATATAGCCATATATAATTTTTTATTTTTTTCATTATTCATATTACATCCTCTTTTCCAATTTTAGGTTATATACATTTTACACCATTTCGTAACATAATTAAAGTTTTTATTCAAAGGATCAATATAATAATAACCTTAATTCAATATATTAAATAACTACTATTATTAAAAATAGCTTCCCAATTAAGGAAAGCTATTTATTTATTTTTTTATTATTACCTCTATAAATGAAAGAATATTAATGCCAATTATTAGCAATTTCATCCCACATCATTTTTCCGCATTTAGCTAAAGTTACAGTACCATAAACACTATTTGGTAATCCACTTGATAAAACTGTAAAAGCAAAATCTCCTTTTGGTAATTGGATAAATTCTGTGTCATTTTCTACACCGTATTTATCACCTGTCTTACTTGAAATTTCATATTTTAAATCATCACATAAATATAATGCCAATTTATTTTTTATTTGCTGTCTTCTTAAAATATCTATTAACATCTGACCATTATCTTTATTTAAAAATGTACCATTATAAAGATGTTTCCATATTAAATTTAAATCATATGCACTAGTTAAATTTTCTATATCTGTATGATTATCTCTTTCATCTGTTGTCTTCCTATTTAATTTTGTATTTTTTAATCCCATCTCTAAAATATCTTGATTAATTTTTTCCATTCCAAGTATATCAATTATTTTATTTGCAGCAGTATTATCACTTTGTATCAGCATAATTACCAATAACTCAAAAACTGTATATTCTCTTTCATTAAACTCATGAATTATTCCAGTACCATATACCTTATCTTCACTTTGAATTTTGATCTTATCTAAAAAATCTACTTTTCCATCTTCTACAGCCTTTATTAAAGAAACAGCTATTGGTAGCTTCATACATCCTGCTGCAGTCATAGAAACGTTTTCATTATATCCATATACATACCCGCTTTTTAAATCTTCAAAGAAAAAACCATATGTCCCAATTCTTGATTCTAAATATCTCTTAATCTCTTTCATAATACCCTCCAGCTTTCTATAATAAAATCTGCTTTATTAAATTATATCATACTGTCAAAAGTTTTTGAAGTATTCTGACAATTTTTCTGATAATAATTTTATAAAAAATAGTACCTACTAAAAAAATAGGTACTATTTCATAAATTATTATTCTGCAAACGTAACGCCTATTTTCTTCGCAACTTGAACTAATTCACCTTCTGGATTTACCAATTTAGTTTGTTTTCCAATAACATTTTCTAATGTATCACTTGATATAGTATCTCCTTTTAAACAAACCATATGTCCAAATTTTCCTTCTCTTATTAACTCTACTGCCGCTACCCCGTATCTTGTAGAAAGTATTCTATCATAAGTAGAAGTATTCCCACCTCTTTGAATATGACCTAATACAGTACATCTAACTTCATGATCTACAATTAATCTTTCTAAATCTTCTGCTAATTTATTTCCTATTCCACCTAATCTAATTGGATCTGGACTATCTTTTACAATTTTAGAAACTACAACTTCTCCATTTTTAGGTTTTGCTCCTTCAGCAACAACTATTATAGTAAAGTTTTTACCTTGAGCTTCTCTTTCTCTTACTTTTTCAGCTATCTTATTTATATCATAAGCTATTTCTGGAATTAATATAACATCCGCTGACCCAGCAATACCCGCTTCTAATGCTATCCATCCAGCATTTCTACCCATAACTTCACATAACATTATTCTATGATGAGATTCAGCTGTTGTATGTAACCTATCTAAAGCCTCAGTTACAACATCTATTGCAGTATTAAATCCAAAAGTTACATCTGTTGATGCTAAATCATTATCAATAGTTTTTGGTACTCCTATAACTTTAACACCTTTTCTTGAAAAATCTCTTGCTGAAGTTAATGTACCATCTCCTCCAATTACAATTAATACATCTACGCCTTCTTTTTTTAAATTTTCAATTGCTACATCAGATACATCTTTTTTTACTTGTACACCATTTTCTTCAACTTGATAATCAAATAGGTTGTCTTTATTTGAACTATACAGTATTGTACCACCTCTATTAAGGATTCCTGATACACTATCTAATGTTAATGGGACAAAATCATTTTTATATAGGCCTCTATACCCGAATTTATAGCCTATTACCTCCATCCCATAGTTTAAAATTGCAGCTTTTGTTACTGCTCTTATTACTGCATTTAATCCTGGACAATCACCGCCGCCTGTTAATAAAGCTATTTTTTTAATTTCTTGTGCCATTTCACAAATCCTCCTCACCCAAATACCTCAAAAACTCTTTCAACTTTTCACTTAATATTACAATATATGCCTTAAACTATCATAATAAACAAAGTTATTTGTAAATATTTCCTTATTTTATGATATCATAAAGATTACTATCTGAAAAGTAAATTTTTTGTTATTTGTGAATTTTTACAATTATCTAACAATTTAGAATAATATTAAATAATTGTTTAAAATAACTTCCTAATATAATTATTCACCTAGATTTATTTTTTAGCTTTTACTAAAGATAAATTATCTTCAATAAATCTTTTACATGCCTCAGTGCTTAAAATACATCTCTCTAAATTCTTACAAAATACATATTCACTATTTTTGATTTCTGAAAAAATACAATTCTTACACATTATTATTTAATCCCCCATTTATTAACTCCAGTATAATTTTACCATTTAAAGTTAAATGTGTAAATGATTGTAAATGTATACATAAATATTTTATTTAATAATTTTTTATTGTTTTTATAGATAAAATAAAAGAGCTGCATATGCAACTCTTTATTCTTAATAAAACAATTCAAAAATAGGCATATTTATATCCATATCTTCGTCCTCTATATATTTATCGAATATAGTTTTTGCTTTATTATAATTATCAATTATTTTCTTCTTAATATTTTCATCTATACTTTCAGGCATTTCTTCGTATGCTGCTTCAATATTTGAAAAACCTCTCCATACATCTTTTTCTACCATCATATAATAACAACCAGCATTATTAAGAGCTAACACATCATTCTCATCTAATGAGTATGCTTCCCTTATATTATTTAACGCCTCTTCATAATCACCTAAATTATAATACGCAGTTCCTAATGCTCTGAAATATTTGCCATTTTCACTCTCTAAAGATATAGCTTTTTCAAAATATTCAATAGCAACTTCATATTTCTCTTTATTCACTTCTACATTTCCTAATAAATAATATATATTACTATCATTAGGTTTAAGCTTTGATGCCAATTCATAATATTGTGATGCTTTATCATACTGCTTTAAGTTGTTATAATAATAATTACCTATATTAATAATCATACTTATATTGAAAGGTTCCTTTAGTATTGCTTTCCTAAAATAGCTTTCTATACTGTCTATATCATTTTTAGCTATTAATATTTCTGGTAATAATATACCATAATTATCAGCATAATCATTATTTTCCAAAATACTTTTCTTACAAGATTCGATAGCCTTATCATATTCACCTTGCTTTAGGTATTCCATAGCTTCAATATAATATTTAGCATATCCATTCTCTTTATTATTAATTATACTGTTTATAATGTCAGTAGCTTCTTTCTCATTACCTTTATTAGATAATAACTGAGCCTTTAAAACTGCATAAACTAAATTGTCTTTTAATGATTCGTCTAAAGAATCTAATATATCTATAGCTTTATCATATTCCGTTTCATCCATTGAATATATTTTAGCTAAAAATAGATTATATACTTCATCATTATCTACAAGCTCATTTATAGAATTTAGAACCTCATCCCTATCATAGTTTGCAAGTTGGTTAAGTACATCAAGAATATTAATCTCATCATTATCCACTTCAAATGCATCTTTTAAAGTTTTAATTGCTCCTTTAATATCTCCTGTCATCATTTGCATATTGGCATAAACAGACATATCATAAGCTGAGTCCTTATCCATGTTATATTCCTTAACTATGTCTTTAGCATTCTCCTCTTCACCTAAAGACATATATACAGCTAACATTGTTCTCATAAGCGGTTTATACTCTTCATTATTTATTATGTAATCTTCACCTAAAGATACAGCTTGATCATACTCTTTATTCATAAAGAAAGTAAATACTACCTCATTTATAAACTCATTATCTTTATCTAAATATTTACTACTATCTTTTTGAATAAGCTTATTCCTTATAATTACTGCTTCCTTTAACAATGAATTAGATTTATCGTAATCACCCTTAATTGAATAAACTTCTGCTTGCTTAACCTTCCATATTGGCCACTCTTCATCTTTCTGAAGATTTCCAAATTCATCTATAGCTTCATCATATTTTCCTTCATAAAAATACTCTTCCGCCGTATTATCTGCTATAGTAACATCTGCTTGTCCAAAAATACTATGCACACCTATCACAATTCCAAGAGTTACAGTTAAAGACATTCCTATAACAAATACAGGTTCAAACCATTCATTTTTATTAAGCCTTTTATAAATTTCACTTAATTTTTTCATAAATTCCTCCTGCCTTTTCAACAGCATTTTACATATTTCTTATTCTATCAAATTTATTAAAATAATTCAATTGTTATAAATTAACTCTAGCCTCATACAGACTAGAGTTAATTTATATCCTATATAATTATTCATTCTTTTTAACAACTCTAACTTCAAACATTGCAACAATTTTATACATTACAAATGCTATTATAGAAAGAATTACTATGCTCATCATAACCATATCTAATTGAGCTATTTGTCCACCATAAATTATTAAGAATCCTAATCCACTTCTTGCAACTAAAAATTCTCCCATTATTACTCCAACCCATGAAAGTCCAACATTTATCTTTAAAGCTGAAATAAAAATTGGAATAGAAGCTGGGAAAATCAAATACTTAAGTTTTTGCCACTTACTAGCTTGAAAAGTATTCATCAATAACATCTTGCCTTTATCTACTTCATTAAACCCTGTTAATACACTTATAATAGTGGTTACTATTGATATTAATAGAGTTATCACTATAATAGCAGACATACCATTTCCAGCCCAAAATATTACTATTGGAGCTAAAGCTATTTTAGGTAATGCATTTAATACAACAAGATATGGGTCTAATATTTTAGATACAGTTGGGAAGCACCATAATATAACAGCTATAATTGTTCCAAGCACTGTTCCTAATACAAATCCTATTATAGTTTCATAACAAGTTATTAATATATGATTCCATATAGTACCTTGTTCTAGAAAACTAACAAATGACTTTACTATTCTACTAGGACTTGATGTTAAAAATGGATCAATAATTTTAAAGTCAGCTAACACTTCCCATAAAGCTATAAACACTATCAAAATTGTTATTCTATATATTGTAATCTTTATTTTATCTCTCTTAATCTTTTTTAAATACAATTCATGTTCTCTATCCATTTACACCATCAATCTCCTTCCACAACTCACCAAAATATCTATTAAATTCTGGTTCTTGTCTCTTTTTAAAAGGAGTTGCATCCTTATTAGAAAATATTATTTTAACATCATCTTTTATGGTTGCAGGCCTCTTAGTTAAAACTATCACTCTTTTAGACATTATAATAGCTTCTCCTAAATCATGAGTTACCATTATTGCTGTTTTACCTTCTCTTTTAATTATTTCATAAACATCATCTGTAACCTTTTGCCTTGTTTGATAGTCTAAAGCTGAAAAAGGTTCATCTAATAATAATATACTAGGATTTAGAGCTAGAGTTCTTATAAGGGCTACCCTCTGTCTCATTCCTCCTGATAATTGAGTTGGCTTATGATTCTTAAATTTTTCTAAGTCATAGCTTTTCAAAAGCTTATCTGCATTTTTTATATTATCATCAGTTAAAATATTTTTTATTTTTAACCCAAGTAATACATTTTCTCTTACAGTTAGCCATGGAAATAAATAATCTTTTTGAAACATATATCCCATTTTATCTAAATTGTTTTTCACTTCAGGATCATTATATATAACCTTACCTGATGATGGTTCCAATAATCCACTTATTATATTTAGTAAAGTCGACTTACCACATCCTGATGGTCCTATTATGCTTACAAATTCTCCTTCTTCTATATTGAAGCTCAAATGCTTTATAGCTTCTGTAACACCTTTGCTTGTATGATAATTCATATTTATATCATTAATTTCTAACAAACTCACTTTATCACCACCTTAAAATAGCAATTGTTTAAGTTAAGAGATAATTAGAAATCCAGCAATGCCGGATTTCATTTATATTACCTCTTTATCAACTCTATAAATATCTATTTTATTGCTTCCTTTGCAAAAGTATTGTTTACTATAGTGTTAAAATCAGGTCTTTCTGTAATTAAACTACTATCATACCCTTGTATTATATCTATTAGTTTGTTTAAACCTTCTTCACTTACTTCTGGTGTAGAAGCTAATGCATCTATCTCTCTATAATTAGATACAACATTAATAATTATATCTTTATCTGTTCCTGGGAAAAATGAAATAATAGCATCTGCAACTTCTTCATCGCTATGAGTAGCAAACCATTGTTGTCCTTTGTATATTGCATTAGTAAAGCTTTGAATTATTTCTGGATTTTCATCCATATATGACTTAGTTGTATAGAAACAAGTATATGCAATATTTCCTGCTGATTCTCCAACTGAAGCTACAATATGTCCACTTCCTTCTTTTTCTAACATAGAAGCTGTTGGTTCAAACAATGCTACATATTCACCAGTTCCTGACTTAAAAGCTCCTGAGGTAGCTGTAAAATCAATATTAGTAACCATAGAAACATCTTTTGTTGGATCTAAACCATTTTCTTTCAATACGTATTCAAGTGCCATTTCTGGAATCCCACCTGGCCTTCCTCCTATAAGTTCTTTACCTTTTAGTGATGTCCAATCAAAATTTTCCTCTTCTTCTCTTCCTACTAAGAATGATCCATCCTTTTGAGTAAGTTGTGCAAATACTACCGGATAGTCTTCTCTACCTTGATTATAAATATATACAACTTGCTCTGGTCCAGAGAATCCAATATCAACACTTCCACTTAAAAGTTGTTGCATTGTTTTATCTGCGCCTTGCCCTGTTGACAAATCAATAGATAGACCTTCTTCTTCAAAAAATCCTTCATTTATTGCAATATACATCGGAGCGTAAAACACAGATCTCACAACTTCATTTAACCTTACAGTCTTCAATTCATTAGTTGTTTCTCCTCCATTATCTTTAGTAGTATTGCTAGAACAACCAACTAATGCACTTATAACTAAAACTGATGAAGCTATAAAAGCAATAGCCTTTTTTAATCCCTTTTTCATATCTACTCCTTACCGATATTTAATTACTTCTATGTTTATATAGTATGATTATTAGATAGTAAATGTTAATTTTCACTGTAAAAAACTGTCATAAAATATTGTCAATTATCAAATAATAATTTAAACTTTTACATTGTATCTATTTTAAATATATGATTTACTAGAAAGAACTTTAGTGATAAAGTAAATATGATATTTGTATAGGAGGCTTAAAATGAAAATTTTTAGAGAATTTATTATTATATTAGTTTTATACTTTATAGGTGAATTAATATCTAAAACCTTCAATATCCCTATCCCTGGGAATATTATTGCTATGATTTTACTTTTTGTATCTTTATGTACTGGAATAATTAAAGTTGAAAAAGTTGATGATATTTCTACTTTCTTTTTAGATCATCTAGCTTTTTTCTTTATTCCTGCTGGAGTAGGACTTATTAACTCCTTTGATAGCATTAAATCTTCGGCAATCCAAATAATTATTATCTGTATAATAACTACAATAATAGTTATGGCTGTAACTGGAATTATAGTTCAATTTACTTCAAATATGCTTGCAAAGAAAAAAGAAGATAAAAAATCAGATTACAAAAGAAAGGACGCTTAATCACTATGGATATTTTCACTAACAATATGTTTTTTGGACTTTTTATATCTTTAATAGCCTTTGAAATAGGATTAATTATATATAGAAAAACAAAATTTCCTCTTTTTAATCCCCTTTTAATTGCTATTATTATAGTTATTGGATTTTTAAAAGTTTTTAATATAGACTTTGATACTTATAATCAAAGTGGTCAATTTATAAATATGTTTTTAGGACCTGCAACTATAGTGCTTGCTGTCCCTCTATATAAACAATTTGAATTATTAAAAAAGAACTTTATACCAATTATAATTGGAATAACTATAGGTAGCTTAGTAGGTATATTATCAGTAATATCTATATCTGTATTTTTTAAATTAGATTCTCTTATAACTATATCACTACTATCAAAATCAGTTACAACTCCGATTGGTATAGAAATTACTAATCAATTAGGTGGTTTAACTCCAGTTACAGTTCTTGCAATAATAATTTCTGGTATAATTGGTGCTGTTGTTGCTCCAACAGTCTGCAAAGTGTTTAAAATTACTAATCCAGTAGCTGTTGGTGTTAGTATAGGTACAGCTTCCCATGCAGTTGGCACATCAAAAGCATTTGAGATTGGCGAGACAGAAGGAGCTATGAGCTCATTATCGATTGGTATTGCTGGAGTTATAACTGTTTTTCTCGCTCCACTATGCTATAATTTATTAGCTAACTTTATAAAATAAAATGGCTTTGTTTTAATAAACTGTGGAAATTTGATTAACCTCTATAAATATGGTTATAATTTATAATATAACTACTATTTAGGAGGTTTTTTATGCCAAGAGTTAATAATGTTATTCAACAA